>JAGQOY010000009.1 GCA_020427005.1 Planctomycetales bacterium | reverse complement strand
CTAGTTCTCGCAAAGCATACTACACTTTCACTGACCAAAATAACCCGACGCTTAACGGCACACTCTTCAAGCCCACAGGAAAACTGTGATCAACCTTTAGGAATGCATGAATTTTCTCGACAGATAGTAGCCTAGGCCCCATAATAATAACCTTCTGAATGGACCGTGGTCCGCATTTCTAGGGCAAGCTGCACGTATGAGTATTGAGTTTTCGCTCGTTTGATCAACGAATTCCTTGAAAACACACGCTTTACGTCAGTGTAACTCGCACTGAAATGCCTAATTTGTTGGTAAATGTGCATGGCTTGTCAATTTCGTCTCCCCTACATGCTCCTTTCTTTTGCCATCTGTTTTCTGACCAGAATTGGCTATGGCCAGCATGACCTACCGGTCGACCATGATGACACCAAGTTGGAAATTGGATTCGCTGAACATGTACTGCCGCTACTGGCCAGCTTCTGCCTCGATTGTCACTCCGCACCGGATGCCGAAGCCAATATTGCTCTCGACCATATCCACTCCGTTCATGACGTGAGAGGGGCCGGAAAGACATGGCTGCGCGCACTAGATGCCGTAGTTGCCGGCACCATGCCACCTCCGGACTCTCCTCAACCCTCGCTCGAAATGCGGTCGCAATTGCGTGACTGGTCAGAGTCCGTCTGGGCTCCCTCAAGACAGGCGATTCCTCTAGCGTCTGTTACGATGCGCCGTTTGAATCGTAATGAATATGACAATACGATTCGCGATCTGATTGGACTCGATCTGAAAATCGCGCAGAGCTTTCCGCCCGATGATATGGCCTTCGGATTCGATAATATTGGGTCCGCCCTAAAGTTATCGCCCGCTCATCTCGAACGCTACCTGGATGCAGCAGAGGCCGTTCTCAAATCTGCTATCTGGGTTCCAGATGTAGTCCAACGTCCGCCGGTGGAACTTATTGGTCTACGCACATATCCTTTGGCACCAGACGACAAGGTTGTCTTTGAACACCATCTGTCAGAGGGTCGCTACATGGTTGAATTCAGTCTAGTGCGTGTGGGTATCGACGAAGCAGAGCCACCTCCGAGATTGCTAATCGGATTTGGGAAAGACTCGCGTACGCTCAATGCCGTCCAGATACAGGACGAAACGATCGTTTACCGATTTTGGATCAATGTCGCGGAAGGAGATCATGAGGTAGAGGTATCCGTTGCACCACAACTCGTCGAGCCTCAGGTTGTTGCGCGAAGTGTTGGAACAAATGTGAGTGGTGACCAACGTTACGGAAACAACCGTGGCCTCCATGTTGATTCGATGGTAGTGCGTGGCCCGATTCCCTTTGATAGGTCGATCGAAACTGGCCCGGTTGAAACTGCCCATTTACCTGAGTCACACCGGAAAATTCTTTATTGTCAGCCCCAGTTTGGCGACGAGAATCGAATTTCGTGCGGCCAAGAAGTCATTACTAGATTTGCCGAACGTGCTTTCCGTGGACCGATCAATCAAGTTGACATAGCGAGCGCCCTACGAGTGTTTCAAATGGCTCATGCTCATGGTGAGAGTTTTGAACGAGCCGTACAACTTGCCTTAACAACGGTTCTGGTGTCACCTCGCTTTATTTTTCTCGTCGAACCAAATTCTTCTACTACCGATGGAGCTTTATCCGACTTTGAATTGGCAAGTCGACTTTCGTATTTTCTATGGAGCACGATGCCGGACGCCGAATTACTAGCAGTCGCTTCTGCCGGCACGCTTCGCTCAGAACTCGACGCACAGGTCCGCCGTATGCTCCACGATAAGAAGTCTCAGGCTTTTGTTGAGAACTTCGTCGGACAATGGTTACACCTTCGCAATCTTGAAACCGTATCTCCGGATCAAGTGTTGTTTCCCGAGTTTAATGCAGCGCTCAAGGACGACATGCGCCGAGAAACAGAGTTGCTTTTCGCTTACGTTTTGCGCGAAAACCTCGGTGTGCTAGAACTTTTGGATGCACCATATTCTTTTCTGAACTCAAATTTGGCAAGACACTACGACTTGGACATAAAAGCGAATGACAAATTCGAACTAGTCCAGTTTTCGGATTCTAAAAGAGGTGGCTTGCTTACGCAGGCCAGCATCTTGACATTGACATCCAATCCGAATCGTACATCACCGGTCAAACGCGGCCAGTGGATTATGCAGCAGATCCTTGGCACCCCGCCTCCTCCACCACCCGGCGACGTTGCTTTGCTGGACGAAAGCCCCCAAGCTGCACAATCGGCTTCCTTGCGTGACCGTTTGGAGGCTCATCGATCAAAACCTGAATGCATTTCTTGTCATCGACAAATGGATCCTCTGGGGTTTGCTTTGGAGAATTTCGACGCCATTGGCCGATGGCGAGAACACGATGGCGATTTCGAAGTAGAGGCCCAAGGAGAATTGGCCGGAAATAGGCGATTCACAGATATCTCGGAATTGAAAAGAATCCTCGCAGACACGGAAGCTCGCAGATTCAGTTGGTGCTTGATCGAAAATGTGTTAACTTACGGACTTGGACGGGGCTTAGTACCAAGCGACTATCAATTAGTCGAGCAGATTAGGCTGCGCCTTGGAAAACACGATTTTAAATTCCAGGAAATCGTGTTGGGCGTTGTGGAAAGTAGGCTTTTTCAGTCAAAGTAATTTTGCAGACGTATTGAACCACGCGTCTTAAAATGGTTCTCGTTACTCAGGCTTTGAGATAACCGATAATTGAACTAAGGTGTCGTCAATGAGCTCTATTCACTTTCCCAATCGTCGGCAACTATTGCGAGGATTGGGTACCGCCATTGCGCTGCCATGGCTAGAAAGCCTGCCAGCCAACAGACTTCTGGCGGAGGGCACAAGCCCGCCAGTAAGAATGTGCTTCTGGTATGTACCTAATGGCATGCACTTACCGACTTGGTTTCCCCAACGTGATGGTGTATTGCTGGATCTACCGGAGACATTGCAGCCGCTTGCGTTTGCACGCAAATACATTAGTTGCTTTCATGGTTTGACTCATAATTCGGCGATGACAAACGGTGATGACGAAGGTTGTGGCCATGGCCAAGGCGCAGCAAGTTTTTTGACTGGAGCTCAGGCATATCGAAGTCAAGACAATGTTCGTGTTGGCATTTCGATCGACCAACTTTACGCCAAATATATGAAAGACCAAACGGCATTGCCCAGTCTGGAATTGGGTTGTGAGTCTCCTCGTTCTGGAAACGCATTTGGATACAGTGGTACATATAAGACTCACATCTCGTGGCGTACGGCAGAATCACCTGCCCCCTATGAAATTAACCCGCGTTTGGTTTTTGACAGACTTTTTGCCCAGGGCTCTGATAGCTTGACCCAAGCCACCGTCGTCGAACGTGACTTCTATAGGAAGAGCATACTTGATGCTGTGCTAGATGACGCACAACGAATAAACCGCCAACTAGCAACTAATGACCAAAAGAAATTAGATCAGTATTTGACGTCAGTGCGTGAGGTTGAGAGACGGATTCAAAATCAGCAACCCACCGAAGACTTGGCATCTCTTGGAATTTCCCGTCCATCTGGCATACCGGATGATTTCCACGAACATCTCAGATTGATGTGCGATTTAATGGTTTTGGCATTTGAGACCGATCGCACACGCGCAATTTCTTTCATGCTCACCAAGGAAGCGACTGACCGCAATTACCCGTGGTTAGGTTTTACCGATGGCCATCACGAACTTTCTCATCACGGGAATGATGAAACTAAAAACAGAAAACTAAGAGCCATCGATAGTTACCACATTTCCATGTTGGCCTACATGGTCGAAAAGATGCTGTCCATTCAAGAATCGGGAGGCAACAACTTACTTGACAATACCATGATTTTGTTTGGAAGCGGTATTTCTGACGGAGATCGTCACGATCATGTCAATCTACCCGTAATCGTGCTTGGAAAAGGAGGCAGGTCTGCACAGGGCAGCAAGTTAAATAGCGGTCGCCATTATCTCTGCCGCCCAGAAACTCCCATGTGCAACTTACTTTTGTCGATGCTACAACAAGCAGACGTACCAGTAAGCCGTTTTGGTGACAGTACAGAACCCTTACCGGGTTTCCTAATTTAGGCCGTAACCAAAACGCTTGAACTTTGGCTCAGCCGTTGGTTACAGTCTCTCATACCTGGGCAAACAGATTACCATTAGCGGACTCCACTTTAGTCGCAGCTCCGGGATTTTTCTCCGACGATGTTTATGGCTCAATTGAATTTGGCAACTGGCTCGTCACACAGCCGATTGAAATTGGTGATAGTTTCGCTTTTGGTGACATGGATATTTGCAGCCGGATTAACAGTTCCAATCCAGGCTCAAGTGGCTCAAGCACAAATACCGACATCATCGCTAGCCGATGGTAGCTCGCAGACAACTGAACTATTGCGTCGGCGTTTGCTCGACGCAAATTTGGATCAACGCAGGGCTGCAGCACTGTCGACACGTTCAGCGTCAACAAACATTCAAGTGGATTTGCTGCCGGAATTCATTGAAATACTTCGTCACGAAAATGACGGACAAGTACGTCTTGCGATCTTTGATACTTTGACCGATTTAGGACCGCGCGCCGCAGTTGCAGTACCCGCATTAGCCTACGCTATGCAACATGATTTTGGCGGGCGCCGCAACGAAGAGAAACACCAGGACTATCGGGCTGCACTAGCTTTGGCAAGCGTGGGTCCTATGGCAGTTGAGTGTTTGCGCAATCTGATTGCCGACTCTCAAGACAATGTACGGGCCGAGGCTGCCATGGCGCTAGGGCGGATTGGGGAAGAGGCCTCTGTTGCAATACCAGATCTGATTCACTTGCTTTCCGACAGCGATGAGCGAGTAAGGTCAGACGCTACATTTGCACTCTCGAAAATGGGAGCGTCGGCATTAGAGCCTCTTTTAACAGCCAGCAGGGACCAAGAAGAGATCATTCGCGCAGCCGCTATTCGAGCTCTTGGGAATGTGGGAACAAATGAGCACGCCAGTGACATGGCTTCCAGTGCAATCCTCGAAGCGCTCCAAGATGATTCACCCTCCGTTCGCCGAGCAGCTGTAGACTCCCTGGTTATACTCATCGAATCCCCCCAGGCCCTCAGAGAGCATCTAAAACCACTATTACAGGATCCATCACCGGAGGTGATCGACGCAGCATGCAATCAGTTCGCCCAATCTCCCGAGATGCTAGAAGGAACGGAACAGCATTTGTTAACGCTTCTTACAAATGAACGAGATTTGGTTGCATCACGTGCTGCCTTTTTGCTTTCCATTTGCGACCCCAATCAAACGGTACAGTTGTTGGTAGCCGCCCAAGATGCACGAACTCGGATGAATGACATTGCAGAGTCTCTGGCATCGCAAGGAGAAACTATTACACCATCACTTGAAGCGGCTCTTGAACATCAAAGTCCCCGAGTTCGCGCCTGTGGGGCGTTGGCTTTAGGCACTCTACGACCTGTGGCCCCGACGACGGCAACTAGGTTGGGGCACCTTTTGTTGAACACGAGTCCTGAATTGCAGGAACCTATCGTGCGTGCTATCGCCAAGCTTGGCAATCATGCTTTGCCTGCTGCGCCACAGTTGCGTGAGATACTCGTCCATCGCGACGCCAAGCTTCGAGTTTTGGCTATTGAAACGCTGCTGCTGGCCGCTCAGCACGATCAACAGCTAATTGACCAGCTGACAACCGCATTAACAGACCGCGATCCAACGGTTCAATTAGCCGTTCTATCGGCCTTAAAGTCATTAGGACCTCAGGCTGCAACATCGATTCCAGCGGTCATTTCCCAGCTTGATAATACCAACCCAGCGGTGCAGACCGCCGCAGCTGAATTGTTGGCAAATCAGGGCCCAGCGGCGGCGGCCGCCGTTCCAGAAATCAAAAGAATCCTGGAACACTCTTCTCCGGAAAAAACAGTTGTTCTTGTAACTACGCTTGGGCAACTTGGTGATACGGCGGTAGCAGCGTTGCCTCAGTTGCTACCACTGCTGGAAAGCGATATGGCAGACCTGAGAGCAGCCGTGTTGGGAACGTTGTCCAATTTTGATTTGGATTTACCCCAGGTGCGTGCGTACATATTGCCATCGATGGGCGATAAAGATGAAATTGTTCGAAACCGGGCCTACTCTGCGATTAGGAAAATGGGCCCTTCAGCCACCCAACTCGCCCCAGATTTGATTCTATTATTGGAGGACGAAGTTGGAATAGAAAATGTCGAACGACTGCTGGAGCGACTGCTCGAATATTCAGTCTCTCCGCAAACGGTCGCCAACTTGATAGCATTGTTGCCACCCATTGCTGGCTCGAAGAATGGTGGTTCTCTAAAAGAAAAATCCTTGAAATTCGTAGTTCGTTTTTTGGCCCAGGGCGGCCAAGCCGCTCTCGAAGCCGTGCCTCAACTGCAACAATTGGAGCTCCGCGAGAGCTCGGAAATCCGTGACGCAGCTAAACTCACCATCGAAAAACTGTCCCGTAGTTCTAGATAGTTTGTTGCCTAATTACGCCGGAGTGTTACGGCCAAACGGTCTACCATTTCATCGCTACGAATTGGTTTAGGATCTGCCATCGACTCACAAGTGGCGTGGCTTGCGGACCATCGCCGAAGGGATTCAAATGGAGCGCTAGTACCGATTCATTTGATTCCGGATGATATTGAAATCGACAAGATGAATACACAATTTAGTTCCATTCAGGCGGCTGTGGATGCTATCAAACGGGGCGAAATCGTCATCGTGCTCGACGCAGAAGATCGCGAGAATGAAGGTGATTTCATTTGTGCAGCGGAATTGGTAACTACGGAAACCATCAATTTCATGTTGCGAGGCCGCGGACAATTGTGTTGTCCGATCCTTCCTAGTACAGCCGATCGACTGCACTTGCGACCTGTTGTTGACGACAATGACGCGCCACTCCGCACCGCCTTTCTGACGCCAGTTGACATTCGCTCCGCCAAGACAGGGATCACAGCCAGTGAACGAGCGGAAACCATCCGAGCCTTGGCAAGTGAAACATCAGCTACCGCAGATTTCGTTCGTCCGGGGCACGTATACCCACTGTTGGCTATGGAAGGAGGAGTGTTGCGGAGAGCAGGGCACACCGAAGCTGCCGTCGATTTGCCAAGAATGGCGGGCCTAAGACCTGCGGGAGTACTAACTGAAATTCTTGATGAATCCGGTGATCGGGCCACCCGAGACGCCTTGTTAACTCTGGCTGCCAAGCACAAGCTCGAAATAATTACCATCGAGCAACTAATCGCTCATCGGCGAATAAGCGAGAAGCTGGTTGCCCGTTGTGCGGCTGCCAAGTTGCCAACTAGGTTCGGCGATTTTGAAATTGCCGTTTACCAGGTTCAGTATGAGACCCAGGAACCGATCGCAATTTTCATGGGCGATCTAAGTGAGTCGCGAGATCTAGCACCATTAGTGCGCATGCACAGCAGCTGTTTTACCGGGGACCTATTGCAGTCTCTTCGTTGCGATTGCGGTGACCAACTGCAAATGGCCTTACAAATGATCGCAGCCGAAGGGCGAGGGGCTTTGATCTACTTGCCGCAGGAAGGACGTGGTATTGGACTTGCCCAAAAAATCCGAGCCTATGCCTTACAAGAACAGGGACTCGATACTGTCGAGGCAAATCATGCCTTAGGTTTCAAGGCCGATATGCGGGACTACGGCGTAGGCATTCAGATTCTAAAGGACTTGGGCTTGAATGAGATCCGATTGTTGACCAACAATCCCAAAAAGACCGAGGCCTTCAATTTACGAGGTTTTGACCTTCGTGTCGTTGATCAAGTACCGATCGTGCCCACGGTAAATCCGCACAATGCAGCCTATTTGGCCACCAAGCGAGACAAGATGGGACACCGCCTTCCAGTCGAATAGGGTTCTTGTTTCATCGCGACGAATTTTCGTCAGGCAGTGATTGAAATTCTCGCCTTAGAGTGGCGATTCTTTCTCGCATCTGCACCACAACTGCCTGATGCGACGGAGAAGATGACAGATCGTGTGTTTCGAGATAATCTGACTCGAGATCGAATAACTGCTCCACCACCGGTTCTGAATCGATGTACTGGATGTATTTCCATTTTTTGGATCGAACTGCTTCGCTTCGTGGCAAGATCATGTTCCAGGCTGCGGGGGGCTGAAAATGGTGCTCGTAAAAGTAATCGTCGCGCCAGTTATCTATTGATTCATCGCTCAGCAAAGGTAACAAGCTTCTTCCTTGCATTGCGGATGGAGCTTCGATGCCGGCCCAGGCAAGCATGGTAGGTGCCAAATCGATGCTCAATGCAATCTCGCTCGATCGCACTCCGCGCCTCGCGCTGGGGAGGCGCGGGTCGTAAATAATGAGAGGCACTCGTATCGATGGTTCGTAGGGGAACCATTTCCCGGCAAGCCCGTATTCCCCCAGGAACTGACCGTGATCGGAAGTGAAGACCACGATGGTGTTTTCAGCCACGCCGGTGTTTTCAAGTTTCTGCAAAATTCGGCCGATGGCTAGGTCAACACCTGAGATCAAGCGATAGTAGCCCTTCAGAGATTCTTGAGTGCGCGCCGGGCCCCAATACCTGACTGCCCAACGTGAGCGGCTTTCTGAATTCTGAAGGAAATCCGGTAGACGTTCGAAGTACGTGTTGGAAGCAGTAGGCGCCAATGGAATATCAAACCCAGTGTAGAGATTGGCAATCTCTGGCCGTGGATCGAATGGAAACTGATCCGACTTCACGCTCGCACTGTCCTGAACATGTGGCGCCTTAAAACTAATAGACAGGCAGAAGGGAGATTTCCCAGTAGCCTCGATAGTGCAACTATCAATGAACTCTTCAGCCTGGTCAGCCATGACACTCGTCAAATGTCTACGTTGTCCGTCGACCTCGAGGAAAAAATTACCTTGACCCGGGAAGCCCTTATCAAAATCAAAAACGGGAAGCCCGGGTGGATTACCCACACCATACTTTCCAATGAAACCCGTTCGATAACCATTTTGGTGCAGAAGCCCAGCGTATGTATGAGCTAGCTGTTCGCTAGTCATGTCCCGATCAAAATCCCACATACCGTGACGACTTGCATATTGCCCCGTCAGAATGCATGCTCGATTCGTGGCACAAATTGCAGTAGTAACAAAGGCAGCATCAAAGGTCACGCTGCGCCGAGATAGTTCATCCAAGTTTGGTGTGTGTACGATCGAATTGCCGTAACAACCCAAGGAATCCCAACGTTGGTCATCAGTTAGCAAAAAGAGTATATTTGGCTGTTGTGCGGATACAGTTGGACCACTCACCAAAAAACAGGACGACAGGATAAGAACAATTTGCGTGAACAGTCTTCTTCGCGCAGTGACAAGCCTTAGATAGCTGACCATTTGCATCCCCCAAAGTCAAATTGTCGATCGGGACGTCAAACGAGATTTTACCGACCAAGCAACTCGTGAACTGCTTGGCTAATATCCTGCTTTCTCATCAACGATTCCCCTACCAGCATAGCTTGAACCTGGCTGGCTTGTAACAACTGAGCCTCAGCGTGCGTATGAATCCCGCTTTCCCCTACCACTATCTTTTCCGGTGCAATTTGTCGTCTAAGCTCAACCGTGTGATGTAGGTTTACCTCAAAAGTCTGGAGATTGCGATTGTTAATACCCACGAGTTCTGTTCCGGTATTCAGCACGTTATCAAGATTAGAGGGCTTGTAGAATTCGATCAGTGCTGACATACCGAGTTCACGAGTCAGCTGATATAGACCTCTGAGTTCCTGACGATTCAGGCACTCCGCGATCAACAAAACTGCATCAGCACCCGCCACTCTAGCTTCGAAAATTTGATAGGGATGAACTATAAAGTCCTTCCTCAACAGGGGCACATCAACCGAGGAACGAATATCCGTCAGATACTGTAGTGCGCCTTGAAAATACGATTCATCAGTTAATACGCTTATGCAGCTGGCACCGGCCGAAGCGTAAGCACGCGCGATATCAACATGCTGGAAGTCTTGGCGAATCACTCCCTTGGAAGGACTGGCTTTCTTAACTTCGGCGATAAGGCGAATCGGTGGCGCATCGCGCAGAGGGGCAATAAAGTCCAACGGAGGTGGGGCTTTCTCAGCCTGTCGCATTAAGTCTCGCAGCGGACGTGCGCGAATGGCAATTTCCACCTCGCGTTTCTTGGTTGCCACGATCTTTTCCAAAATATCTGCCATAGGCTGGAAAGTCCTTCCGCTTGCTCCGCCAGTAAGGGCGTAATTTATAGCAGAAAACTCAGATTTGTGACTCTGCCAACTGACTTTTGGGCCCTAAATCGCCGCGACGAACATGGAACACATGGATCCACTGTATGGGAAACGCACACGAAGCCTCATTTCCGGCTCTCCAAAGCTTGGACGGTTACCGGGAATTCTCTGAGAGAATTACCCGGATTTTCGGGAATCATCGATGCAAACGAATTTCGAAGTATTCAGAGCCATTGTGGCAAAGAATCACCAACTGCGATTCCCGGCTAGTGTTTGAAATGCCTAGCTCCAGTAAAGACCATGGGAATCTGGAACTGATTGCAGGCAGCCACAACTTCATCATCGCGGCGCGAACCGCCGGGTTGGATGATGGCTACTATCCCAGCTTCCGCTGCAGCCTGAATCGAATCGGGGAAGGGGAAGAATGCATCTGACGCTAGCACGCTACCTACCGCACGGTCACCCGCTTTTCGAATGGCAATTTCTACGCTATCCACACGACTCATCTGCCCCGCCCCAACACCCACCAGTGAAGTGTCTCTCCCCAAAACAATCGCATTGCTCTTTACGTGACGTACCATTTCCCAAGCGAATTGAAGATCTTCCCATAGCTCATTTGCCACCGGAACATCTGTTACAGTTCGCCATTGATTCTGAAAATCTGGCAAGGTATCGGCTTCCTGTACCAAAGCTCCGCCGGCCACACAACGTATCGTTAACTCCGAGGAAGGGCCCGCCAAGTGGCCGACTTGCATGAGCCTCACATTGTCTTTCCACTTAGGACGAGTTGTTAAGATCCCAACGGCTCCAGCAGCAAAATCTGGGGCAATGATGGCCTCAATAAAACGGCCAGGTTCCACCAACACTTCAGCCGTTTCAGCATCCACGGTTCGATTGAAACCCAAAACACTACCAAAAGCGCTTACGGGATCGCCATCGAGAGCCTTGCGAGTAGCCAAATGTAGCTGAGCACTGGTGGCTGCCCCACATGGATTGTTGTGCTTGATCACAGATACCGCCGGTTGGCTAACTCCCCGAACAATGGCAAGAGCGCTATCCAGGTCCAGAAGATTGTTATACGACAACTCCTTACCATGTATATGCCGCGCGTTCACTACTCCGGCTTCTCTTGAATTCGCAAGGCGATACACGGCGGCCTTTTGATGTGGATTTTCGCCGTATCTGAGTTGACTTTTACGCTCCAGTCGTAGAGTCATTTTCGCTGGAAATTCGTGGCTGGCACTTTCGTTGCGGAAGTAATCCGAAATCACTTGATCGTAGTTACAAGTCAGCGTGTAGGCTTCCATTGCCAAGCGCCGACGTAGCGCCAAACTTGTACCTCCATGGTTAGCGATATCTTCAAGAATGGAACTATACTGCTCCGAACTCGTTGCTACGGTCACCCACTGGTGGTTCTTTGCTGCAGCGCGAATCAAGCTTGGACCACCAATATCAATTTGTTCAATTGCCTGTTCGCGTGTCACTCCAGGACGAGCAATTGTGGCTTCAAACGGGTAGAGATTGACTACCACCAAATCAAAACTGAGAATCCCTTCATCTTGCATTGATCTTAAATCTTCTACTTCATCGCGTCTGCCAAGTATCCCACCAAATATTTTTGGATGCAGCGTCTTGACTCGCCCGTCCATCATTTCTGGGAACCCTGTATATTCCGACACCTCAATAGACTCGATACCATGTTCACTTAGGTATCGTCGGGTTCCACCAGTGGAATACAGTTGGACTCCGGCGGCAGTAAGCCCCGAAGCAAAATCAGCCAACCCCATTTTGTCGCTGACACTGAGAATAGCTCTGCGAATTCGTAGGTTCTCACTCACTGGTTAACACTTTTCTATTCAGAGGAAAACGGATCGATTTCTCGACGTTGGTTGGTTGCCAAGAGACTTGTTTTACGCCACTAAGCACAATGGTCAAGGTACCGCAGGGATACGCTGCCAAACCTTCCAGAAGTGAACCATCACTCGTAGCCTGCTGAGTCGAAGTCTAAGCAACACCTCAACGAAGTTCATGATGGGAGCTGGCGTTTTGGAAATTCACATTCTTCTCTGACTTCTGTAGGTAGCAGGTCTGTCAGCGGTGTTTGCCGATAGGCTTCTTCTGCAAGCCTCGCGACACTATCCAGTCTTGCGTGCAGAGGACAAAGTCGTAAGTGGTTCGATAACCCCAGCGGACATTTCTTAATGCGTGGGATCTCAGCCACAGCAGAAATTACATCGAATGCCGAGATTTCTCCGGGCTCCTTGGTCAGGGAATAACCTCCGCCTGGCCCTCTTTTAGATTGAATCAGTTGTGAGAGCTCGAGTTTTCGCAGTACTTTTACTAAGTAAGCCACGGGGATACCGGAGGCCACGGCAATCTCTTTTCGAGTGGGTCTGCAATCCGCATGGACAGCGAGATACACGGCCACCCGCAACGCATATTCCGCCGTCGAACTTAACATGGGCACAAAACCGAATCGAAAAATGAGAGGTCAATACATGAACCAGTGTATTGACTTTTGGAAGCCGATTACCCCCTCAGTGGTTGAGTTTCGCAATAAATTTGCACGGACTCAGCCGCAAGGAATAGTTGACTCTCGGGTAAACTATTGCTATAAACTGCCCACATCCAAGCAGTCCGTAGTTGTGTGTGAAGTTTTACTGGCGGACGCTGAGATGAAATCAACGAATTTGTTTACTTTTTCCATTGAAAGTTACGGAAGACCGGTCTTATGGAATCCGAGACACAACCCAAAGGCACCCCACGGAGGGGATTTCTAAGTTGGGTCTCATCCATGACCATGTTTGGAGGCCTAGCAGCCGGCTATGGAACTCTAGCAGCGATCGCCGGTCGCTTCTTGTTCCCTTCCAACCATCCGGATAATTGGCAATTTGTTGCAACACTCGAAAACCTAGTAGTGGGGCAATCGCTTTCCTACCGTACTCCTGGTGGTGCTCGAATTGTAGTTGCCCGCCAAGCCACCGGTGATTCGCTTGAGAACTTTGTTGCACTCTCAAGTGTTTGTCCACATCTTGGTTGTGCAGTTCACTGGGAAGCCAACAACAATCGCTTTTTTTGCCCTTGCCACAATGGGATCTTTGATTCCGGCGGCAAGGCTACAGGAGGACCTCCGGCGGCCGCCAATCAATCTCTCAAGAAATATCCCCTGAAGATTGAAAACGGCCTGCTATACATTTCGTTGCCAGCAGAATCGATAGCCTGACATGGAGTGCCAGCAGCGATGAGTCCCAGGCAATGGCTAACAGAGCGAATACCTATCAATACTGCGCAACTGCGCGAATTGACTAACGAACCAGTACCCAATCATTTGAAACGATGGTGGTTCGCATTAGGTGGTACGCCAGCCTATTTATTTGTCGTTCAAATCGTTAGCGGTATTCTGTTGGCTTTCTACTATCAGCCTTCCCCCGCAACCGCATATGAGTCGGTTGACTACATCACCAATCATGCGGCCTTTGGCTGGTATTTGCGTAGCCTGCATAAGTGGGCAGCCACGCTCATGATTGCGGCCGTCATCTTGCATCAGATGCGAGTCTATTTCACTGGTGCATATCGTCGACCACGAGAGCTCAACTGGGTCATCGGGATGATGCTACTTTGTTGCACTTTGCTCACTGGTTTTACGGGCTATAGTTTGGTCTTCGAGCAATTGAGTTATTGGGGAGCAACTGTAGCGGCTAATATTAGCGACGCCGTTCCGATTATCGGAAGCTTTGCCAAGCAGATGTTGCTTGGGGGTGAGAGCTACAACGAACGGACTTTGTCGCGTTTTTACATCCTGCACGCAGCTGTTTTGCCAGCCTCTATCATGCTGCTTGTCGGCGTCCACATCCTTTTCATTCGGCTTCATGGGGTTACTGAATTCGAATTCGGTGACGAACCTCCGGAAAAGCCAAAACACTTTGATTTTTTTCCAGACCACATGCTTACGGAGCTACTCATCGGACTGGTCTTAATGATTCTACTTAGCGCATTGGCCACGGTATTGCCTGCTTCGATGGGCCCGAAGGCGGACCCGCTTACAACGCCAGAAGTAATCAAGCCTGAGTGGTTCTTTTACGTCTCCTTCCGATGGCTAAAACTATTCTCATTGAGCTTTGCGGTTATCAGCACCGGATTCATCGTGGCTGCAATGTTCTTGTGGCCTTGGATCGATGCGCTCCTAAGAAAGGTAACAGGCAAACCAGAAATCAGTGTCTATATCGGAATCTTGGCAACCTTTATTCTTGTTGGTTTGACTGTCTGGGAAGCCGCTGTGGCCCACTAACAACAGCGCATATTCACAGTCAAAAAACACGGCGCGACAAATATGAGTCTCAAAACAAAACAGTTCATTATTGGAATTCTTGGCCTGTTGTTCCTTGCAAGCCTGGTATTCGTTCAGTGGATGGAGGTTACGCGACGACGCGAGGAGGCCGGCTTGGCAGCCCACGCGGTTGCCGTTCCCGCCAATTCCAAAGCCTGTGTTGACTGCCATCGCCAGGCTTCACCGGGAATTATTGATCATTGGCAAGGCAGTACGCATGCAGCTAAAGGAGTTGGCTGCGTTGAGTGCCATCGCGCCCACGAAGAAGATGCGGATGGCTTCAATCACTTCGGTGAGTTGATCGCGACAATTGTGACCCCGAAAGACTGCGGCAACTGCCACAAAACGGAAACGACTGAATTCTTGGCTAGCCACCATGCCCGGGCTGGAAACATCTTGGCCTCCTTGGACAACTTTCTGGCTGAAACCGTAGAAGGCGCACGACAGCCCTTCAATCCACACGCACCTACTCCGGGACGCGACATTACCCTGGTAAACGGCATGGCCAGTGTTGATGTGGGCTGCAAGCAATGCCACGGCAGCAAAATTGCCCTTGAAGCCGCAGACGGCAGCCTAATCACTGTCGATCAACTCGCGCCAGACGAAACGACCGGACGGCCAACCAACAAGGCCGCGGTTGCCCAAATCAAGCGAGATACTACTGGACGCCCCATCTTAGTCGCCAGCTCATGGCCTAATACAGGTATTGGTCGTCTTAATCTGGATGGTTCCCGCGGTAGTTGCTCTGCGTGCCACTCTCGGCATGATTTCTCTCCGCGTCGCGCCCGACAACCTGAGAATTGTGGCAAATGTCACCTCGGTCCAGACCACCCGCAAAAAGAAATCTATGAGGAATCAAAACACGGCGTGGCCTTCCGAGACTTGAAAGATCACATGAATCTCGATGCACATGAATGGATACTCGGCGAGACTTATACGCAGGCGCCGACTTGTGCCACGTGCCATATGTCTGGCCATTCCCGAAACGGAGGCAAGGTGACGCACGACCCCGGACAAAGGCTTTCTTGGACGAATCGCCCCCCTGTGTCCCTAGTCATGGATACAAATTCAAACGGAGAAGTTGTTAAAACGACTGACCCACAACAACGGCTGGAAGAGGTGAAGAGTACGTGGCAGGACAAACGGCAACAAATGCAAGATGTTTGCCTACACTGCCACACCCCGGCCTACGTCGCGGCGTTCTATAAGCAATACGACGATTTCGTTGTCAATTACAACGAAAAATTTGCCAAGCCCGGCGTTACTCTGATGAATCAACTTCATGAGCTAGAACTACTTACAAAGACAGAATTCGACGAAGAGATCGAGTGGACTTGGTTCTACTTGTGGCACCACGAAGGGCGAAGGGCTCGACACGGTGCTTCAATGATGGCCCCGGATTATGCACATTGGCACGGCATGTACGAAGTAGCCGAACGATTCTATATGCAACTTATTCCACAAGCTCGCGAAATCTCCCACGCTGCTCGAGAAAATGGGCAGACTGAAGCTGGTGAGGCAGTGGATAAAACGATCGAAGAAATCCTGGCAAGACCCGAACACGCATGGTACGAAGCCCAAAAGAAACTTGCCCAAGAAGCTGCAGAGAACACAAGCAACTCTGGTGCTACTCCGGCTAACTAACTGCGCATATTGGGCACGGTTCACCTGTTACCAGATTATTTGTAGTACTCTCCATCTTCCATGTCGTAGAGTGGCCCTGGAGAATCCGTTCAAGATGGGCCCAAAAAGTAACATAGTTTAACCAATGCCCAATGTGGCTACACGATAAGATCTTGAAGAATTTTGGAATTGCGTGAGGTCATGGCTTAGCCCAGAGACACAGCTAACCGGATTGCGGTCAAGCAGGCTGATTTCACATCGCCACATCTGGCAGCCTCAACAAATCTATCGAAGGATCGTTGTGGAAGTGAAAGTGCGAAGGCACTGGATGCGACGACCGATGTCAAGAGTAGTAGGTACCAGAGCTTGAAGCGGAAATATGGCACATTGCATTCGAGCTTCTCTTGTAAGACGAAAAGAGGTTTGTCCATTACGGTGAACCGAAGTCGTAGACAAATACGGGAACATTCGCCACACCACAGGTTCCAACTATCAACGGTTCGATCTTGTCCCAAGTCCCACCTGCAAGACCACATCCGATACGTGGCATATGAATCGTCGCGCTTTGCTCTAATGCGAACTGCGCAACTTGTCTCAGACATGATTCGACAGCATCGTATCGGATTGGTGGGGCACCGTCGTGGCCTCGTTCGATCTTGTGCTGCGCAATCATGTTCGCAATCCATAGATTGTCACCCACCTCGACAAATTGCACTCTACCAAGAGCAAAGTCGTTCGCTGCACGATTGGCAAACCAATCCCGGTACCTGGATTCAGGTTCTGGCCAGCGATTCGTGATAGCTAAGACAAAGCCTTTACCCCATCCGCCTATATCGTTGCAAATGTGCGCGATGATTTTAGGTCCAGGGATCGATGGACTTGTTGCATCACCGTGAATGTAGGTTACCGTCGGCATAGTTTTGCGCAGAAGCTCTTTTTTCCGGTTGAACAACTAAAGTCACGCAGTCACGGCCAAGTGACTTTGGTTTTCCTAGGTGCGTGCCCCGCATCTCGTAGCAGTGGAGAGTGCTCGCTCTTTCAAGTTTAGCATAAAGCTTGGACAGGTTCACAAGAACTAGTTGCGGCCGCAGAGAATGGATCGAGGTACAGAGCGAGCCAAGCATCCAATTATCAAGTTCGCAGGAATAAGGATTTAGCAAACTAGCGCAGTCGCGGTCGCGTAGCATGCTCGAATGGCCAGCGTGGTTGTCACGCACAAGATGAATAGCACGGATCGAGCGAAGTAGTGGAATTGCAAGCATTCTCATGGAACTTGTGCCATGCCAACTGAGTTCGAATCGCCACGCGTCTTCGCAGCTAACCAAGGAGTGAAGTTGGAAGCGGTCTGTTTGCCAACTACCCAGTGGCCCCCTCTCGAGAGGACGGATGCGTGTTAAGGCCTCGGTCAGGATTACACTAGTCGCCGTTGTCGGATGGTGTAGAAGGTAAATTCTCCTGATCCAGTTTTAATCGATCACGTAACGTGGCGCGGTGTATTCCAAGTATTTCAGCTGCCCGTACTTTGTTGCCGCGAGTATACTCTAGAGCTTGCCGTAATAAAAATGGTTCGAAACTCTGCATGAAACTCTGATGCAACGTGCCTGCTGCCCGTGAACCTTCTTCCATTTCCTTGACAACGCGCCTAAACCACTGCAGGACAGTTTGCTCTATTAAATCTTCTTCCTTGTGCTTTGCCTGAATAACGGACTGAGGAGGCGGAAAGTCGGCAATTGTCAGCTCTCGATTTCTCCCTAGCACGGCAGCATGGCTGACAGCGTTTTTCAATTCTCGAACGTTTCCATACCATGGTCGGGATTCCAACTCCGCAGCTAACGCCGCCGAAATGACTTGAAACGATTCGGGGTAGCCCATCGCCGAGAGAAAATGTTCGCATAACAAGGCGATGTCCGAGCATCGCTGCCGCAATGGGGGCAGATGAATGTGCATGCCGTTGAGCCGATAGAACAGATCTTCGCGAAATTGCCCATGTTGAACGGAAGCGGGAAGATCGCAATTAGTGGCCGCAATGATTCTCACATTGCAAACTCTCGGCTTTACTTCGCCGACCCGTGTGAACTGGCCAGTTTCAAGTACGCGCAGTAATTTGACTTGAATTGCTAGAGGTAAGTCCCCAATCTCGTCGAGAAAAACCGTTCCATCAGACGCATGTTCGAAAATGCCTACTTTAGCTTGCGTGGCTCCAGTAAAAGCGCCCTGTGCATGTCCAAATAGTTCACTTTCAATCAGCTCCGTACTTAGGGCAACAGGTGCAACAGGCAAATATTGGCAGTCACGACGAGAACTGTGCCGGTGAATGGCCGCAGCCACCAGCTCTTTGCCGGTACCTGTTTCACCGGTTATAAGCACTGGCAAATCGCTATCAGCAACCAACGCGATTTGCTTGAAAACTTGCTGCATGGGAGCTGACCTTCCCACGATTGTCCCTACTGGCGGGTGTAGTTTATTTGCGCCAGCGACGGAACCTGAACGCCGACTTGCTAATGCCTGCTTGCAAACACGTACGGCCTCATCCAGGGAAAATGGTTTTGTCAGGTAATCTGCAGCCCCCCGTCGTACAGCACCCACAGCAGTTTCGAGATCCCCAAAGGCGGTCATGATGATTACCGGAGCGTTCTCGGTAGCTTCTTGCAACAACGGTATGGCCGAAATACCGTCCATCCCAGGCAATCGAACATCCATGACAACGAGATCAAAGCTCTCGCCCATGGTCAGCTGCAGTCCTTGCTCAACGGAGGATGCTACCGCTACAACATACCCTTCGGATTCGAATAACTTTCGAAAACCCCAACATATTGCAGGTTCGTCATCAATAATCAATATTCGAGAGTCGTTGGTGGCCACAAAAGCAGTCGCTGCAAAAACAATTGGCTTGAACCGGTAACTACGAAACCCGTTTGTCTGGGCAAAGTTTGGCGGTTAGTTCGAAAACCGTCCAGCCTTCATGGCGACACCATCCAACATTTCCGTGCAGATGTTCTACGGCCCTACGTACAAAGGGTAAACCAAGCCCCATTCCCTCTGGCTTGGAAGTGGTGAATGCGTCAAATAGTCCACTCTCAAGCTCCTTAGGGATCCCTGGACCGTTATCTGCAACATTTAGGGTTAACGATTGATCTTCGCCCAGATTGGCTTGAACGCTGACAGTTCGTGCCACTTCAATTGCATTCAGCACTAGATTTGAAACGGCACCTGACAAGGAGGGGCCGTCCTGAACTTGATAATCCTGCAAATCCGGTGAAATGTTCCACCGTAAATCAACGTGATGATGTACGGCAATTGGGTGCAAAGATTTTTGAAGATCCTGCATACACTCCGACACACTCTGCGGTCGATCTCGTTCCGCCGATCCCTTACCTAGTAACAACAACCTTCGAACATAACTATTGAGTTGGTCCAGTTGCTGTAGTGCAACTCCAAGGCTCTCCTCGTCTCGAGAGTTACAGTTTTGAGCATGCAGCTCAATTGCCATCTTGGCACCTGTGAGGCTGTTGCGTACTTGATGAGCCAGGCCGCTAGCAATTTGATGCAATAGTTTTTGCTGCTGCTGTTGGTTCAGAGCTGTCCATAAATCATTCAGTTGCACCGCCATGCGCGAAATGGCAGTGCTCAATCTCCCCACCTCATCGACGCCCTGGTCCGCCAATTCGATCTGAAAATTTCCAGCTGCGATTTGCTGTACCTCCGTCTCCAACAATGACAATCGCTGAACCAGACGTCGAGAAAGCCATAGGGAAAAAGCGCTAATCAACACGATGGTAGAAATGCCCGTCACGAGTGGCAGACTGGCGGCGCGCCAACTACTGGTCGCAACTTCATGCGTGTCGAAAAGTACTGCAACGACGGCTATTTGATTAGCGGACTGCTCGCCAGGTTGTGTGTTGACATGGCGGAAGTGATGCACCAAATACTCGACGTTCCCCAAGGTTATGCGAAAACTAACCTGTTCCGTTTTAAGCATATTGGAGAGATACGCCAGGTCCTCGTGCGGCAATGTACTGTTGAGAGGGATCTGATCGGCAGTAAATGTTACTAACTCGGTCTGAGTCAGGTCACCGATGGTCTGAAGCACATTTTCCGATAACGGAAAGTTGCTTTGCAACAAAGTACTTCTGATGTGAGCATATCTGGCTTCAACTGTTTGGTGTCCCCATTGGGAGGCAAGCCAGAATGAAATGCCTGCCACACAAAGCACAGCTCCTATTGCAGCAGCCAGCGAGGGCCAAAGTAGTTGAAAACGCAATGATGTAAAGTAGTTTTCACGTCGCACAGTCCAACGCCTCGTACTAGGCTAACATCAATTCCAAATGCATTTAGACATGGGCCGACTGACTTTAGCACAGGTGGCGATTTCCCCGCCAGAGTGGTGAAAGAATCACCAGAGCCCAGCGGTGGCTTGGTAAAAAGTCACCAATAATCGTGTTTTCGAAATTAATAATTATGTAAAGCCTTATACGACTTGCGGGTCTAGAATGACAATTTCATCTCCATCCAATAGTTGCAAGCACCTCTGAGGAAGTGAAGCCCCTCCCCCGCATCTGCGGTTCGACCCTTCCGAAAATTCGGGAAGGTAAGTTGATTTCTGCGCTTGGCAGAAGCATGGGAACGCTCTAGTCGAACTCTGGGAACGCCGTAGATCTCTGGGGATCCGCCCATTGTGGCGGGAACCCCTCGACAGCCAATGATCCCGCGACGAATGGCTCCTCCAGGTAAAGCAGGAGTAACCACTGAGATTGGCATAAAAGATGCAACCAGCATAATAGGTACCAATATTACTACCCTATTCTTTTACACTTTTGTGGCTATCTCAAATACTCTTCAATTCCACGGACGAAAGGACTGCCCTGTGTCGCGCCGGAACGCATTCACCCTGGTTGAATTGTTGGTTGTAATTGCAATTATTGGAATCCTCGTTGGATTATTGCTTCCCGCCGTACAGGCTGCACGAGAAGCCGCTCGTAGGATGCAATGTAGCAACAATCTAAAACAGTTCAGCCTCGCCCTGCTGAACTACGAAAGCACCATGAAACGATTACCTCCATCTACGGTAATTGATTTTCGCAGCCAATCGACAGCCAATAATGGATCATGGGGAGTCCATGGTCGCATACTTCCCTATCTTGAACAAGGCAATTTATACAGACAAGTTGACTTGAATACTGGTTGGGATTTTCAATTGGCCATTCATGAGTTACGTATTCCGAGTTTTGGATGCCCCAGCGACGCCCGAGGAGATGAAATTCGCGTGACAGGTACTGGGCGCCCAAGCCTCTATCCAACAAGCTACGGAGTCAATTTTGGTACCTGGTTCGTCTACTCACCGGGAAACAGACGAGGTGGGGACGGAATGTTTTATCCGAATTCTTTTCTTAAACTCGGAGCCTGCAGTGATGGACTCAGCAATACGCTATGCATTGCCGAGGTTAAGGCCTGGACGCCATACAAGCGCAATGGCGGCCCTGGATCGACGGTAGCTCCACAAACGGCCATGGAAGCCAGTACTATCGTCGCCAGCGGAGCTGAATTTAAGAACACCGGCCATACAGAATGGCCCGATGGAAGAGTACACCACACCGGATTCACTGCCACGCTGGTGCCTAACACAAATGTGGAATTTCAATCCGGAGGTATTATCTATGAGGAAGGAGACTACAACGCCTGGCAAGAAGGCAAGAATGGTGCGACTGGTAACTCAACATATGCTATTGTAACCTCTCGAAGTTACCACTCAGGAGTAGTCAATGTCGCCCTGGTAGATGGATCTGTGCAGGCGATTTCCGACAATTTGGATTTGAACGTTTGGCGTGCACTTTCTACACGAAGTGGCGGCGAAACAATTGCCGGACTCGTAGGTTTCTAACTAATTGCAGAGCCTAATGCGCAATGAATTTCTGTTCACGAGCAGATGAAAAGTCTTTTGATTTAGGCAAGTGCGACTTCTCAAGTATTCAAACATACAATTTAATGGAAACACCCCTTCCAAAGGAAACTACGCATGAAACCTACAAAACTGATGGCGATTCTGATATTGGGAATAACCGCCTTATCGATTCGAGCGCAAGAACCAACACGAGCCCAGTATCAGTCTACGGTCAACCGATGTGTAGATTTTCTACGGCAACAACAAGCGAATGATGGTTCATTCTCAAAGGCTGCCGGGATAGGACCGACGGGTATTGTCGCTTCTGGCCTGCTAAGTGTCGGCGTTCCCGCCACAGATCCCGTTATCACCAAAGCTCTCACTTATTTAGAAACCTACTGTCAGGCGGACGGAGGCATCTACACGCTTGAATCTTCGCATCGAAACTATGACACTTGCATTGCGATGGTAGCTTTTTCTCAGGCCAATCAGGATCATCGTTACGACGAGCGTCTCAAAAAAGCAGAAGCATTTGTAAAAGGACTTCAATGGGACGAAAGCGAGGACAAGGACCCGAGCGATAGCTTTTACGGTGGTGCCGGTTACGGTTCTCAATCACGGCCTGACCTATCCAACACGGCCTATTTAATCGATGCATTACGTAGCCTGGGAAACCCACCAGATGATCCTGCGATTCAGAAAGCACTGATATTTGTTTCCCGCTGCCAGAACCTGGAATCGGAACACAACTCTACCGAATTTGCCGCCAAAATTGACGATGGAGGGTTCTACTACACGGTCGCCGCTGGAGGAGAAAGTAAAGCAGGTAGCGAATTGAATGGCGGCCTGCGAAGCTATGGGTCCATGACCTACGCGGGTCTAAAAAGCATGATTTTTGCCGGTCTGGAAAAGGAAGACGCACGTGTAACAGCGGCTCTAGAATTTTTGCGCGATCATTGGAGCCTGGATGAGAATCCGGGCATGGGCGAGCAGGGGTTGTACTATTACTATCAGACCATGGCGCGTGCTTTGGATGCCTGGGGAGAAGAAGAATTCCTAGATGGTCGCGGGAGAGGACACGCCTGGAGGAGTCAGCTATTGTCAAAACTTATCAAGCTACAACAGCCTAACGGAAGTTGGGTTAATGAAACCAGTCGCTGGATGGAAGGAGATCCAAATCTAGTATGTGGTTATGTCTTATTAACGCTAGCTCGTTGCCAACCTGTCGACTAGCAAATTCCAAGAACTGCAAACACAGCTTGCTCAATTGAGTACGATATCTGCTACGCCGCTCGTGTCCTTTTCAACGCGCGCTGGATTGCCGTAGCATACAACTTCACTTGCTCCCGATGCATCCGCAATGAGGGACTCTTTGGCCGTAACCTCAACTCGAGATGTGCCAGATGTTGATACTTTTGCATGGCTCACCACTAGGTCTTTGAGCTGAGCCTCAGCCACCCCAGATGTATCAACATTCACTTGCTGACAGGCTCCCGTCGCAATTGTCAATTCTGAGGCACCACTCAAATCTACCTGCAATGAATCCGAAGACAAACCGGATACAAGCCCCGTTGTTGCGCCACTCATGTTAATACCGCGAAGCTTCGGAAGCACAAGATCAACTACGATGGGAGTCTTCATAGATACAGATTCGCTAAGGCCAATTTGCAACTCTCCATCCACGACCTTTGTTTCAACCAAAGGTACAAGATTATCATCGGCTGTGACCTCGCATTTTGCTAGTTCACCAATTTCGATGTTTACAGTTGCGACTCCCGAAACACTCACACTATCAAAGGCCTCTAATTCTCGAATCTCCGAAAGACTGACTCCGGACCCTGGAATTCCAACATGCGTCACTACACACCCGATCGTTGCCATGAATGGCAATATCATGCCGAGTGCCCAAATCCGTAAGACCTTAAATCCGCGAGAACCAGCGAAAAAAGTACGTCCAGTGTATGGGGGGACCCTGTTCATGCGAGGACTCGATTAAAGCTGTTATTCAAATGCATCCAATACCCAATAGTCCATCTATTCGAAGAATACCTTAAATTATTGTTCTGTTCCAACGAAACAAGGAAAAGAAATCTGTCACGGCGACAAAAATGCTTGCGATTGAAGAAATTCGGACTGGGCTAGGTGGTCGCGGATAGGAGTCTCCTGCCTGCCAAGGCAATCAGCACGGGAACCGCAGCCACAACTTCTATCGCTCTACAGATAGATACAAGCACCACTAATACCAAACACATCCGTGGAAAGGTACGCAGAAACTCTCGCACTAGGCATCCATCCCCTTACGCTTCCAGCGAAACTTCATGGTACTCCAACGCCCATTCTCTCATATAGCGTACGCGGACTGGTTCGATACGGTAGACGATTAAGGCTGGATTATCTACTGACCCAAGGTAGTTTCGTAAGAGAGCGTTGCCATCCCAGATTCGATTCAAAAGATCTAGATCGGCCAGCTCATGAGCAATACCGGTAATACGTACCTGATTGTGGTCGGAATCTAGATAACACAACTCAACCTTAGGGTTTTTAGCAATTTCCTCGGTCTTGTGGTAAGTTCGTAAATTGGCCACGTATACGGTAAATCCGTCGGTATGTACTGGCGACACCGGTCGTACACGCGCTTGATCAAAGTCCATAGTTGCTAAGTATGGAAAGCGATCCACTTGGATTACTTCCAAGGCAAGTTGTCGCAGTTCCATCGGATCAATGGGCTTGGGCTGTGGTTTACTCATAACAGCACTTTCGTTGGTCACGGGTTATTGTAGGTGACTTCTATCCAGTTCAGTTCGCATCCTAAGTCAGCCAACATCGATGCATACCAATCTGCCGCTTGCCGGCTTTTTTCCTCAAGTGCGTGAGCACTCCAAATAACACTGATAGTGCGCAAAGTCCCAGAATTTGTTTTTGTTCGCTGACAATCCTTAACAGCATTTGCGCAGGCACCCATTTGGTCGTACAAACAAACTAATCCGGACAATTCAATTGTTTGCCCAACCGAATTGAATACATACGATTCACCGCTTGTCGCCTGCCGAATTGACAATTCCCCACACGTCAGATCAGCGTCAACAACACTGATAGGAAAACCGCTAAACAGAGAGACGACATTACACATATCAACGGCAAGATTTATACTTGCCAATATGCCATCGGCAACAGCTCGCTCCAAATACTCGCAGGCCGGTTTACTGCGACCGGACGGCTTGAACCCTCCAGCGCGTAACATATCTCGAATGTATTTGCGATGATCGTCATCAATAGAGAAAAGAGGAGTCCCGGGTACTTGCCCGGCTTGCCCGCCACTTATAGAGGCCTGAATGTGGGCAGGGATTTCGCAGAACTCCATGGGTTGCGGGAATACCGTTTCAAAAACATGCACGCGAAGTAAGGGGTGCGGAGCTACGTTTATCATCGCGAGCATTCTCCTGACTGAGATTGGCTACCCAGCCGATAGAGAATAATGAAAGCCCAGTTCATGAACGCGATGCCCAACAAAGACACGACGAGTGATGTGCCTGAGACTTGTTCGTGAACCACTGTCCAAACATATTGCACGAGACAAAGTAGTGAAACAATAATCATTGTTGGTGCACGCGGAATGAGACTAACAACAAAGGCACCAAATGGTGCTCCGATCGCTACCACGGGTGAAGCAGCCAACCAACTGTAGAATACTTCCAAATCTACTTGATACTGCACCGGCCAGAAATGAGCCAGTAGCAGATTCGTCGTAATACCAACTATCGATGTAAATGCCATCAGAATTACGGACGTAGGAATCGCAATTTTTAGATCAGCACGATACAGCATCACTAAAACGACATAAATAATCATGTCGATGCCTACACCCGTAATGGAGGCTACGATACCTCCAAGCACTCCAATGGAAAAACCAATGGGTAAGTCCCAGCTTTGCCAACTGGCACTAAGGCCCTGAAACCTCGCAATCTCACTTATTTTGACCAAGTGCATAAGCCCAAAGCTGGCCCAAATAACTGCAAATATTAGTTTTACTGCAAGATCACTTATGTGAGGTGCAATCCAAATGGCGCCAAACGGAGTGCCCAGCAAAGACCCAACAAGCGCACCTCGCAGCAACTTCCATTCAATCGGACTGCGTTTGCAAAGAATAAATACGCTGGCTGAAACCATGCCAATCGACTGGATGGCTAAGCCAAAGTTTCGACCAAGACTGCTTGGCATATCAAAAACCAATACCAGTACGGGAAAGCCGACGGTACCACCACCCATTGGAGTCGAACCAGCGATGTAGGAACCAAACAACATTGCGAGTGCAATGGGAAAATGACTGGCTAACTGATGCCAATAGGATCCGCTTGCCACCAGCCAAAACCAAATCGCATAAAATGCCACCAGCCAAATAAGAAACGGCAAGTAGCGATTGAGATTAGCTTGGGGCACGATACGAGTGGTTGCGAGAAACCGCGACTTTCTGAGAGCTAGTGAGTATAAACGGCTTCAGTAGCATTTTCTAACAATTGAGAAATTAGTGGTAGCAATTGCTTCTTCCTACTTACGACGTCGTCCAGCTTGTACAAACATCGGTCGAGACGCGGGTAATTAATTTGCTCCCAAAACTCAGGCTCTTCACTAATTAACAATAGGCTTCCGTTACTAATAATGTCGGTGACCAACAAGGCCGAAAAATCCAGTTGCCGTTCTTGCCTGAGTCCAACCAGCGCCTGTAACAATTCGTCGCGACGCTCCCAGAACAGCTCGAATCCAATTTCTTCGATTTGCGATATCGAGAATCTGTGGCCTCGGTCTACGAATTCCTTGCAATCTTCTCGGACTACCTGTCGCGCCGGATGAGAACGCAAAGCCGAACCTACCTCAAAAAACTCTTTGGCGAATTGCTCTAAGGAGACCGAACATTGGCCTTCAAGCCAAGCCAGCGTTTCCCTATCGACATCGGTCGTTGTCGGTGACCGCAAATACAACGTATCGGAAATGATTCCGGAGGCCATTGAAAGAGCGATACCCGGCGTTGGTGAAATGCCCGCGGCACGGAATTGCCGAGCTACAATTGTACAGGTTGAACCTACCGGTTCATTGATAAACCGAATCGGTTGGTCCGAACGCAAACTACCCCCTAACCGATGATGGTCCAGTACCTCCACGATCTCTGATTCTTCCGCCCCCAGAACTGCCTGCGTGAGTTCGTTATGGTCAACCAGCACAAGTTGCGTCTTAGGAGGGTTTACTAAGTCTGATTTGGACAAAACACCGAACAACCGCCCTTTGTCATCAAGCACGGGAAAGAGTTTCTGGCGAGAACGAGCTACTAATTTGCGAGCATCCTCTACCGGCATCTTTGATGACAACGTTACGCATTCACGCTGGATCGCGTGATCAATTCTTCGCGCGGACTTGATCCGCATGGTGGTAGTTGCCGTGTCAAAGCTACTGGTGATTACAGTGACCCCTTGGGCTCTGGCTAAGTGCAATAGCCCTGGCGATAGTTCGTAACCTCCTGTGACTACAAGCACACGAACGCGGTGCTCCAAGGCAGGCAAGTGAATGGTAGGTCGGTTGCCACTGACCACCAACAATTCCTCGGCCGGAAATTGGTGCAGTCTTTCCGTAAAACCCTCAGCACTCATGGCTCCAACCATCACGCGAAAATCAATCTTCTCATCGCTCGGAACGTGGTGCTGCATTTGGCCGTTAATTACGGAACAGATCTTGTCGATGGAACTCGTTACTTTTCTAGCCTGAACAGGATCTGAATCACCTTCAAAAATGACGTTCAGCAGGTCCAACAGGGTGATTAAACCGATGAATCTTCCATTCCTATCCAGAACTGGAGCCGCACCAATATTGTGCACTTTCATTCGATCATAGATCTCAGAAAAAACATCATCCTCATACGCAACGACGGGATCCCTGCGGCAAACATCACTCACCTCGGGTCGGACATCCATTACAATCTTGGGAGGCGCAAGTCGCGCACGACGCAGTGCAAACTCGGTGCGCTGATTTGGTGCACCGCAACAGGCTGCTACCGCGTCGGGACGGGTCGTACGTTGTAGAAAATCGGCGTATGCAAGCGCAGAACAAATTGCATCGGTATCAGGATTACGGTGCCCGAAAACGTAGACCGTCATAAATGTCTTGCATGAAAAGAGTTATTATGGTTTTCTCCCGCCAATTTCCGCCTACACAATAGTGTATCACTGCATTCAAAATTGACACTCCCCTCGTTCAAAATACTCCCCAAGCAAAACAGTTGGTTGGTTGCTATTTTCCATTGCATTTACCCCCAGATTGAATAGCAAACCTAGGTTCGGATCTCGGGCGTTGAAAAGTGTCTCTTTGATCCCTGGAGGTTGAGATGTTTGATTTGCCTTCCCGGTTACTTGGTAGTGTGTTATTTGTCGTATTTAGTCCTCTGCTTCAATCGGCACCTCCTAATGTAGTCATCATATTGACGGACAATCACGGGCCCTGGACACTCGGGTGTTACGGCAGCCGTGAAATTCTGACCCCCAATATCGACCGTCTCGCGGCTGAGGGAACTCTTTTTGAAAGAGCCTTCGCTAACAATGCGGTTTGCTCCCCCACGCGCGCAACCTTACTCACGGGTTTGATGCCGAGCCAACACGGTGTGCATCGGTACTTGGGAGCCGGTGGGGCACAAGTTGGCCCCGGTGCTTACTGTACGATCGCCGAATTCCCAACCCTTCCCAAGATCTTCAAGGCCGCCGGTTACGCCTGCGGCCTTAGCGGTAAATGGCATCTTGGTGGAAATATGGAACCTCAAGAAGGATTCAGTTACTGGATTACCAAGCCTCACGGACATTCTCCTGGGTTCTATGATCAGGAGATTATTGAGGCAGGTGATATCCGTAAGGAACCTGGATATCTCACCGATTTATGGACGGAACACGCTGTTGATTTCATCGATCAGAACAGCACTCACCCCTTCTTCCTGTTGCTGGCCTATAACGGACCGTATGGGCTGTCGAATGCAATGCATGAACCTATCAGAAATCGCTTTCGGGATATCTACGAAGCCAACTCCGAGATGCCTTCGTTCCCCCGTGCTACACCTCACCCTTGGTTGAAATCCCAGCACAACAATATCAACAATCTGCAAGCCATGCGCAAGTATGCGGCGGAAGTCAGTGCCATTGATGACGGAGTTGGCACGGTAATGGAAAAGCTTCGATCAAGTGGTTTGGATGACAATACGATCGTCATATTTGTAGCTGACCAGGGCTTGGCTGGAGGGCATAGCGGTTTTTGGGGAATGGGAGATCATACCCGTCCACTCACCGCTTACGATCCAATGCTTTCGATTCCCTTGATTATTTGGCAGCCGGGTACCGTTCGATCAGGCTATCGTTGCCACAACGTCGTTGCGAACTACGATCTATTTCCTAGCCTGTTGAAACTTGCAGGTCTAGAAGACCAATTGGCAAACATCCCGAATTTGCCAGGCAGGGATTTGACCGACCTCATGAATGGTCAGGCAGAGAATTGGGACGACGTGATGTACTTTGAATTTGAAAATGTGCGAGCCATTCGTACTCGTCAGTGGAAGTATATTGATCGAATTCACCAGGAACCTGATGAACTTTTCTACTTGCCCGATGATCCTGGCGAACTTCACAATCTGATCGCAGAACCAGATCATCGGGAAACTCAAGTAGCTTTAGCAAAGAGGCTCGTCGCATTTTTCAACCGGTACTCTTCACCTGAATGGGACTTATGGCATGGCGGCTCATCCAAATCGGGCCTGCTAACCTCGCGGCTATTTGAAGAGGCCAACCCACAAGCCAAACTGCCCGTGAAGGAAGGTAGGACCTCAACGCCCTAGCCATCAACGGAAGGGCTGAAATACAACGCGGTCAGCGAAAGCAATGACAATCGACCTACGGGCACGAGCACTATGGTTCTAATGCATTAGGCCGTAACTTCCCAGCCCGCACGATAGTCTTTTCGCAAATACTTTTCCGCCTCGGGACAGTTGATGGCTTTCAAATTTGGACCATCCCACTGAAATTTTTGACCGCTTCTGTAAGCCACATTTCCAAGAAGGACAGTTTCGGTCAAGGCACCCGAATAATCAAAATTACAGGTTGTCGGAGAGCCATCTCGGCAAGCCTTGAGCCACTCACGGTGATGACCAATGGAATCGGGAATCACCTTGGCCGGCGGGGCAAAATTCGAGAATTTGTCATTTGGAAATAAACGGTATTTGGTATAGTCCGCAAACATCATGCCGCCTGTTCCAATGAAGAAAACTCCGTTGGCAGGAACTCGATTACCTTCGATTTCCTTGGGTATTCGTTCGGAATCATACCATGTCAGGTTAAGCGCTGGCATGGAACCCCGTGCAGGGAATTTATACCTGGCTATCATCCCATTGGGAGCTTGATCATGATGTACCTCGGGCCCTTCTGCCGACACCTCCGTTGGATAACGCAAATTGAGCGCCCAGAATGGAAGGTCCATAAAATGACATCCCATGTCGCCTAGAGTACCTTGACCGAAATTCCAAAACCGTCGCCACTGTGCAGGGTGATAACGACCTACGGAAAACGGTCGAACTGGTGCTGGTCCCAACCACAAATCCCAATTGAGATGCTCTGGTGCATCCGCAGGCTCTAAGGGCCGGTCGTCAAGCCCCCAGCCCTTACCTACCCAAACATGAACGTCGGTAACGTCCCCAATGGCACCCGATTGAACAATCTCCACAACTCGGCGATAGTTATCGCCGGCATGAATCTGAGTTCCTAACTGGGTGGCAACTCCGTGCTTTTTGGCGGCTAGTGCGATGATCCGTGCTTCTTCCACCGTATGTGTCAAGGGTTTTTCACAGTAAACATGTTTGCCCGCGCGGATGGCACGAATGGTTGCTGGTGCGTGGTGATGATCGGTAGTACCAACCACTACCGCATCTATCCGGTCACCCTCGCGATCAAGCATTTCTCGATAATCGGCATAGGTTTTCACCCCGGGGAAATTTGCCGCTTGTCGTTGAAGGTTGTTGCTGTCTACGTCGCATAGCGCGATGATGTTCTCGTGCTCTACTCCCTTAATGTCCTCAGCTGCACGATTTGCAGTGCCGATACACGCAATGTTCAGTTTTTCGGCGACAGACCGCGATTGTGCCATCGCGAAACCAGAGTGATAACCATACCCAACTGCAATACTACCTGCACTCAGGGCTCTCAAAAACCCACGGCGGTTATGCAAAAGGCTCTGTGGAGCTTGCTTCTGCTCTTCTATGCGACTGCCGGATAAAGTCAGTGTGGAAGGCAAGTTGGATTTCATGGTAGGGCTCCCTGAAAGCGGGGAAAGGTTGGACTGAACGGCCAAAAATGTACTTACTGGTCCTAGTATGGTAAGGCCCTTGCCGCATGTCGCACGCCGAAGTGCTGAACGAGTTCCGACTATCTCAGGACTGTGGAACCTTGCACTTTACAAGTCGTACGTACTGTAAATTATGCAGGTACACTTGGTAATATGCAGGTAGCACTGGCTTATGGAGGGCAACTGCTATTTTAGTAGCTATTGAGGCCGACGTGCGGTGATTTGGGACCCTTCAGCGGGCATTAATCGAAAACTACTTGGTCGGGGACTATGGAATAATATCTTTGTCCCCAGAGTCGACCTTCCCTGTATCCTAGTTGTTAGCAATACATGCCCCAACCTAATGTTTAGAAAACTCCTTTATTACCCGAAATTCTATTCGCAACTACGTAAACTCGCCCACTCCAGTGGGCCCCATTGACTTGTGGTAGGACGAAAGGACGATAGTTCAGCCCCGCGCAAAGTTCTAGAATGGTGCATTGGCTCGGCATAAACTGCACCTTCCATTCCGAGCTATGCGAGAAAGTCAGGGGTGGTCGAGCGGCAGCAAGGAAGGGCCAACTCTGCGCAGAATAATAAGTGTACGGCCCTGAACGATGGTTACCGTGACTTGGCACAATGCGGAGGCCTCGTTAACTTGTAAACTACGTCTGGAACTAGAGCATCAGGGCATTGTCGCGGGGATTGGAACTACCAAATGGGGAAAGCAGTGAAATGAAGACCTCTGAAGTCGATCTCGATTGCATCGAAGCATACGACTTTCAACTCCCTCGTGACTTAATAGCCCAGCATCCACTGGAGCACCGTATTGACGCACGGCTGATGCTAATCAATCGTCGGAGCGGCGAGATTTCTCATCACTATGTTCGAGATTTGCCCGATTTGACGCACGACGGTGATGCGTTGGTGTTGAACAATACTAAGGTTATCCCAGCGCGCGTAGTCGGCAAGCGTACCGCTACTGGAGGGCGTTGGGAAGGACTTTTTCTGCAGCAAGATGAGTTTGGAAATTCTGAGTTTCTGAGTAAGACTCGCGGAAAGTTGGTAGTTGGCGAAATGCTCACTTTGCTCGATCGCGAAGGTCGCGAAAGTGACGAAATGGTGGTCTCCACAGTACTGGACAATGGCCACTTAGTAGTGCGTACTGTCAATGCTGCTTCGATCCATGAATTACTTGATCGTTTCGGCCGCGTACCATTGCCACCCTATATACGTGAGGGGCAAATGGTTGATTCAGATGTTGATGCTTACCAAACGGTTTTTGCAAGGCATCCAGGAAGTGTCGCAGCTCCCACTGCCGGATTGCATTTTACTCCTGATCTGATCCGACAATTGCAACGCCGAAACGTTAACACGGTAGCAGTCACATTGCATGTTGGCCTCGGCACGTTTCGTCCAGTAAATACGCAACACTTGTCTGCACATACAATGCATTATGAACAAGGCGAATTATCGGACAGTTCCGCCGAGAAACTCAGGCAAGCACGTACAACCGGTGGAAGAGTGATTGCAGTGGGGACGACATCCACTCGAGTCCTTGAATCCGCAGCTCAAGCAACGCAACGGCTGTACCAGGCTTGGCGTGGAACAACAAATCTATTCATAAAGCCTCCTTACGATTTCTCGACCATCGATGGATTGCTCACCAATTTCCATTTGCCTAAAAGCACTTTGATCGTACTTGTGAGCGCTTTTGCCGGACGCGACCTCGTGATGCGAGCATACGCGGAAGCAATTCAGCAACGCTATCGTTTTTATAGCTATGGTGACTGCATGCTCATCATTTAGGATGCGAGTGTGGCTCAGCCGCTAAGTTTGGAGAAATCCCCAGATATCAATCGTTCCAGATGGCAGCATGTTTTACTGAGCGCGCCCTGTTGTGATGCCACGACCTCTTGTGCTCGCTTGCCTCGTTCTACCCCAATCTCGGGAGAGTCCAATTGCTGTTGGACCCAGGGGCGAATTCCATTCAAATCGAATAACCGAACCGCCGCATCAGCCTCCAAGAGACGCTCTACAACGTCTCGAAAATTGGAGGTATTGGGTCCAAAGGCAACGTTGGCTCCAAAGGCCGCAGGTTCTAGCATGTTCTGACCACCTCGTGCTCCAAAACTGCCACCAACAATTGCAATATCAGTGACTCCCCACCACCATCGCAATTCGCCGATCGTATCCACCAACAGCACATCCCACTGCCCAATCTCTAGTTGAACGACTGCGGAACGTCGAATGACGCGCACTGGCCGTTGGCAGAGCAGAGCATAAACTTGATCGAACCTTTCGGGATGTCTTGGTACTATTATCAGGCGCAGATTCGGATAGGTCGCCCTGAGTTCACAGAATGCGTCTACAGCTGCATCTTCTTCGCCGATTTGAGTACTACCCATCGTCCAAATTATTGCGGCTTGCTCATCCGTAGAATGTTGTCCGATCATTGCTCTAAACTTGCACACCTCGACTGCTTGCCGATCGAAGGTTACGTTGTCGAACTTTACCGAGCCAACCACAGTTGTTCTATCTCGTCCGGCTCCGCACTCGATAAACCGTTTGGCATATGTTTCGGTCTGTGCCAACACTAGATCCAAACGTTCGAACATTGGTCGGACTAGAAACAGAAAAGCTTGATAGCGAAGGTAACTACGTTCACTCAGTCGTCCATTGATGACAGAGGTTGGAATTCCACGCTTGTGGGCGAGCGTTAGTAGATTCGGCCACAATTCAAGTTCACCTAAAACAATCAGGCTGGGCTTCAACAAGTCCAACGCGCGATTAACTGCAAACGAGAAATCTAGTGGATAGAAAAACAACAAGTCATCGGTGAAGAGCTTCTTCGCTAACTCCATCCCGGATTCGGTAGTGGTCGAAATTGCAAATCTTGCCGTTGGCAGCAATCGTTTTAAGCCCGCCACGATGGGTGCAAGCAGTTGTATCTCACCTACGCTCACTCCATGCAGCCAAATTACCGTAGCTTGGCTGGATCTCCATTCCGCGGGCAGACGCTTTGGGCTAGGGCCAAAGAGTTTTTCGAGTTTTCCTGTGCGGTACCTGCCTGTCCGGATCCGTCGGTACATCAGCCAGGGCGACGACAGCAGCAGGACCGATAGATATAAGAGATTGGCAACCCAAATCAACGATTGGTACTCATCGAGAGCGGAATTGGCATTCTATAACTACCTCAGCACAAAAGTTTCCAGCCGAGGTTGACGCGACTGAATTCGGCAACAAATCCTTTAGGCATTTCGGCCATGGCATGCTTTGTACTTTTTCCCGCTACCGCAGGGGCAAGGATCATTGCGTCCAATTCTTTGGCTCGTGTTTCGAATCGGCTCCAATTTGGCTTCTGGCGCCCCGGCCCGATCGGCTGCTTCTAAATCGCGGTTCTTCTGTTCCATCATTTGAGTTGGAGATTGTGCCACGTCGTGACGGGCATTGGTTTCCTGCCAAGTACTCGCAACAAAATTCTCGTCCAGCGCTTCCATGCGGAATATAAGATCTGTCATGCGTTCGCCAATTGTAAACCACATTTGGCCGTACATTCGCATCCCTTCGCGTTTGTACTCCACCTTGGGATCCATTTGGGCAAAGCTCTTCAAAGTGATGGCGCTACGCAAATGATCCATGGCCAGCAAGTGATCCTTCCAAGCAGCGTCGACTATATTCAGCAGGACATGCCGTTCCATTCGTCGCATTTCAGGGAAAAAGCGATCATCGATAGCTTGCAGAGCCTCCCGACGCATTCCTTCCTCATCCATTTCCCCCAGTACATCGGAACTGACGGTATGTTGAAGGGACTGCTGAAACCAATCACTCAGAGAGTCCAGGTTGCCGTTTCCGCCGGCAATGTACTTTGCACTAGTATTGGCTTCTGCTTGGTCAAAGAAATTGCCAATCTTGTCATCCACCACAACGACAGTTTTTGCAGCCTGCTCGTAATGCTTTTGGCTATACTCCGTCAACTTATCGCGAACCTCATTCAAGGTATTGCCTGCGATTTCATCGGTTTGGATAGACGTTTCAAAACGACTCTGAGCCCAAGTAATGAGGGAATCTTTATCCAATTGAAATTGAGTCTGACTAACCATTCGACCGTAGCGCATGATCCCAGCCATTACGGGATACTCCGCTTCCTTTTTCTGATACGCCTTTTCAGCAATGGCCACTAACTCGTGTGCAATGTCAGACGGTTCTCGCGAGCGCAGATCGTCAATCTCGACTTCTATTCCGAACTTGTTCTTGGCCCAACTTGTTAACATTTGCAGGCCGTAATCGCCTCCTAGCAGGGGAGCTCCATCGCTCAGATCGACGGCATTCAATCGTTCTTGCACGCGTTCGATTAACTCTTCATCAATCCGATCACGTGATTTCTTCTGTAGGTCGCGAACACTGTAAGTCGTTCCATAGCGGGTGTTCACCCATTTAGCCAACGCTTCCCAGTTCCAATCGTCTTCCGGTTCGCCCAAAGGCAAGTTCTCTTCAACTGCATCGTGAATCTGTGTTTCGGCAGCACGTACGGCTGCGTCAAAGGCGTATGTAGCTGCCGTACCTGGATCCACATTGCGAAAATCTCTGGCCTCCAATTCACACGACAGCATCTTGCTGGCGTATTTGGTGTAAGACTCAGCTCCAAAAAGTGGGTCCAGATACTGGTCAACGTAGTGTTCGATTTGTTGCTGGATTTGCTCCAAGACGAGCCTTCGACAGCTTACTCCGTCGAGAATCTGTTGGCGGTAGGAGTACACCCGTTTGCGTTGCTGGTCCATGACTTCGTCATATTCCAACAAGTTTTTGCGGATCTCAAAGTTGCGTTCTTCGACCTTCTTTTGAGCCGCTGTAATCCGTCGCGACACAAACGTATTTTCAATCGCCTCGCCTTCTCCCATGCCAAGCTTGCTCATCATGCCTCGCACCCAGTCTCCGGCAAAGATGCGCATCAAGTCATCTTCAAGCGACAGGTAGAAGCGACTACTGCCCGGATCTCCTTGGCGACCGCAACGGCCGCGCAACTGCAGGTCGATGCGTCTTGATTCGTGACGTTCCGTGCCGATCACGTAAAGGCCCCCAATCTCCCGTACGTGCAAACCAGCCACTTTCATTTTTTCGCGTTGTTCAATTTCACCAACTAGAGCGTTCCATTCTTCGAGCGGCACATCGAGTCGAGTCGAATATTTATCCTGCAATTGAGCCCAGGCCATCGTTTCTGGGTTTCCGCCCAGAATAATATCTGTCCCGCGTCCTGCCATATTGGTTGCGATAGTTACCGCCCCTACTCGGCCCGCCTGAGCAATGATCTCAGCTTCGCGGCGATGATGCTTGGCATTGAGAACCTGATGCGGAATGCCTCTTAGCTCGAGCAACCTGGAAAGCTGCTCGCTTTTTTCGATGGATACCGTGCCGATCAATACCGGACGTCCCTTCCGGTCTATCTCACTGACCTTGCTCTTTTCCAAAACCTGAGTCTCTTTGGTTCCTTTTAGTTTGACCGTTACTTGAGATTCAGATTCCTGAGTAATCTCTCCCACAACCTCTTGTCGATCATTAGTTGCAACAATGTCGTACTTGCATGTTCTTTCAACATCGTCTGCTACGGCAGTGAATTTCTCTTTCTCAGTCAGAAAAATGGTGTCCGAATATTCAATGCGTTGAAGCTTGCGGTTGGTGGGAATCGCCACCACATCGAGCTTGTAGATCTTCCAAAACTCGTTAGCCTCCGTCATGGCCGTTCCGGTCATGCCAGCGATCTTCTTGTACAGTTTGAAGAAATTCTGAAGCGTAATGGTGGCAAGGGTCTGAGTTTCCTCCTTGATTTTGACTCCCTCCTTAGCTTCCACGGCCTGATGCAGCCCATCACTCCATTGCCTACCCTCCATAAGCCGGCCTGTAAAATCGTCCACGATGACGATCGCGTTTTCCTTCACAACGTAATTTACATCGCGCTTGTAGAGATAGTGAGCCTTAAGTGCGTTATCAATTAAGTGCGGCCATTCCATATTGCCGGCGGTGTAAAAGCTCTCAACGCCAGCCAGTTTTTCGGCCGATCGGACTCCATCATCAGTTAAGTTGACGTTGTGGTCTTTTTCATTGACTACAAAATGCTCATCCCTGATTAGCTTGCGAGCAACTTTGTCTGCTTCAGCGTACTTGCCAATGTCTTGATGAGCCGGACCCGAAATAATTAATGGAGTTCGCGCCTCGTCGATTAAAATGTTATCGACTTCGTCGATGATTGCATAAGCAAGTGGGCCTTGTACCTGCTGCAAGTGTTTGGGAAAGCGATTGTCATTGCGAGCAGCCAAACGCATGTTGTCGCGGAGATAATCAAATCCTAACTCGTTATTAGTAGCGTAAGTAATATCGCACGCATACGCTGCTTGACGCTCATCGTTGCTTAGCCCACCTTGAATTGCATCAACCGTTAATCCCAACCCCATATACAATGGTGCCATCCATTCCATGTCTCGCCGTGCCAAGTAGTCATTGACGGTAACAACGTGGCAACCCTTGCCCGCTAATGCATTCAAATAGGTTGGTAGAGTGGCCACCAGGGTCTTGCCTTCCCCAGTGACCATTTCAGCAATCATCCCGTTGTGGAGTACGATGCCTCCAATCAACTGCACGTCGTAATGACGCATATTTAAGAATCTGCGCCCACCCTCACGGCAAACTGCGAATGCCTCGACGAGCAGTTCATCTAACGACTGTCCATCTTTGATCCGCTGCTGAAATTCTCGCGTCTTTTCTCGAAGCTGAGCATCCGTAAGCTGTTTGAGCCCGTCTTCTAGGGCGTTGATACGTTGAACAATGGCTTCAAACCGACGAATTTGGCGCGCATTTGAAGACCCGAATATCCCGGTAACGCTTCGTTCCACGCCCTGCAATACGCTGGTGAAGAAATTGCCAGTACCTTCCCAAACGCGTTCCAAAAAATCCATAGCTAGAAACAACTTCGCGAAAAAATGTTTGTTGTTTAGGTAGGTCGGGCTTGGCCAAAGCTCGAACTAGCCTCCAAGACAATGTTGTATTCCTTCGTCCCCCAAGCTGGCTTGGGCAGTTCCGTAATCATGACCCGAAATACACTTCTACTAACTCTCTTAAAAGAAATTAGAACAAAGTGATCTCGCCCCGTCCCTAGGCGCAAGCTTTTTTTGCCCCCCCGCTGGTTAGCCTCGAGCCAGTTTTGCGCATCCCGATTCGCTTTTAGGTACCCAGCTGCTGGAGCGGAACAACAAAAACGCCGCCAAGAGTTCCAAATGAGATAAGGCGCAAGCAAAACTCGCCCAAACCACTACCCACACGCCACTACCTTTCCAGACACTCTCCCTAGTTTCCCCAAACCTCCCAAAACTCCTTTTGTCACCTGCAACAGCTAGGTTCCCGATGAATTTGTTCGGCCTCCTGCCAATTCTTGCCAATTCCCCCTCGCGCTCAACCCTCTCAGTAGATGGAAGGCAAATGACAGACTGGCAGAGAAAATGATGAGGCAGCAACTTGCAGGCCAACCGACAGGCTGCAATGGCCAAAAAAACAACCTGCGGCAAGCTCAGAAGCGCCTAAGTTCAGCGTAAGTGTTGAAAAAACAATGGCTTAACGCGCGTTAAAGAGTAAGGTTTTTTGAATTCTTGGTCAACGGCGGAATGGCGGGCCACAGGACTGTCTCTGCCAATTCTTCCCCCACGACCCATCTCCAAGGCTGAACCTCTCGACCATTACAAGCAAGTAAAACCTCAAGAAAACACCACACCTATGGCATATCCGAGCAGCCAAATCAACCAGAAAGAAAGAGTTGATTGGCTCGCTCCCAATACTACGGCAGCGGAATATCAAGCAGTTCAAAAGCCAGATTCTGGCGACTCATCATAGCTGGAGAATCGTAGATCAATTGAAAGTCATCCGGATCTCCGTTGATTTGAAATAGGTAATTTATTCCTACGCCAGAACTAGAGTTTGCATACAAATTGAATCCTACGTTTTCCAGTATTCGTTCATTAGGCCCACGAAGAAACGTGTGGTTGGAAAGTATCCAACTGCGGTAGGACTCTAAAGCCCCAACTGCATTCCCAAATTCCACGAGGATGCGCATTTCAAATACAGGCCCGTTGCGACGTGCCCCTTCTAGCGTCACCGTAACATCACCGAATTTTTCACTTTGGCGGGCACCGTTAGCAAAATTCTTGAAGACATATTCGTGACGCTCGCTGGGAACGGCAACCTCAAACTCGCCTGATAGCTTCACAAGCGCTTGCGCTTCGCTTGAGGGAAGTGCAATTGGTAAGTCGAGTTGAGTAGCGCACCCGCCGGTATTCAATGGGATTTCCGGATTCGCCATTGGACTAGCTGAAGCTAGCTCCTGGTCGGTGTCCGTCTTGGCAACGATCTTACCCATTGGGATCTGCATATAAACAGGTTTGAGACGAGGCTCCCAAATGGCCACAACTGATATCTCTGTTTGCCCAGGCGCTGAACTTGAAAATGCTCGGGTCGAACTGACGCTCAACGTTTCTACTCGAAATGGTCCACGAGTAAACGCTGGCGGGGAGTTCGTACGCGTGCTAGTCGTTAACACTAGACCGTCCAGGTTATAAGCAAATGGTTGCACCTGCAATTTAGCTTGGGCTGCTATCTCATCCAATGCCTGCCAGAACTCAACGTCCTTTAAATTAAGTTGGATCATCTTGCTTGAAAGGGAGTTGTCCTGACTAGACAAGGTTATCTTGTTTCCAGTCTGTTGCTCTATTTCCTTTAACACCGTACTCAACGGGAACTGCCCAGTGAGAGACACGCGTGAAGCCTCATAAAAATCGTCGAGTTTCTCCGTTTGAAGGGCAGCACGTATACGCTGGAGCCTAATTTTTAGTTCCCCACCTGTACGCGAGTTAATCTCGGGCAAATGGGACAGAATGCCCGCACCTAACTCCGTTAAGCGTTTTTCCGCAGCGTCGCGATCCGCGAGACGAACAGCCTCTAACTGACTGATGAGCTTCCGAATTTCGTCCTCCGTGGCCGTTTCTGGATCCGCTTGTTCAGTCTCTCCTGCAACACTCTTGTTCTGCAGGGACTCTTGCCCCGCCAGTTTAGGAATCGCAAGCGACGAACATGCTACAAACGCAACCATTAGCCACATGCCAATCCGGAGCCAATCGCCGCACACAGCCAGACGATGCGTTGAATGAAATAACATGAGTTATAACCGTTGCAAGAGTTACAGAACGACCGTTCGGAAGGTTCTTCATATCCTACCAAACGCCCATACGCTTCAAGCAGGACATCGAAACCTAAATTGTAAATAAGGGTGAGTTTTGCTTAAAGCGACAATCCGACTTGGAGTCCTGAGTTTGGCCCATAATAGAGATTCGAAACAAACAGTGAAGAGCGACCTATTTAGCTACAATTCAATTCGGCAGCTATTACCGGTACTTTTCGTGCTAACCGTAAGCTTACCTTGCGGCCTTGCCCAACCTCCTATACTCGACGTCGCAACTACTACCAAGAGCATCCAGGGTTTGCCAATTCATTGGGGGAAGCATGACGGCGCCATTCTCGAGTCAAACGGTAATATTTGTGTCTTTGATCAGGCCGACGTCATCAGCCACCGTGTGTTAAATAGCCCGTTCGTTCCAAAGAATTTGGCTACTGTAAAGGTCGAATTGCAAGCCGAGCTTGGCAACCGTTTCGAAACGATTGTCTCTGGCCCTTACGTGATTGCCGCACCATCCGGCTCGACGAAACAATGGCAGGATCGCTTCAATGCATTGATGGCCGGGTATATGAGGTATTTTGAAGTAAGAGGCTGGCCTCTCCGTTCCCCTGACTTTCCACTAGTCGTCGTTGTATTTCCTAATCGCAGCACCTTTGTCGACTATTCGATGCGAGAATCTGGAATGCAAGCAAACGTCGCTAGCAACGTAGTTGGTAGCTATTTTCCTTACACCAACCGTTGCTTATTGTTCGATCAAACGACAAGCGGTCTTAGTTCTGAAACTGAAGCTACTATCGTACATGAAGCAGTCCATCAGCTCGCTCATAATAGCGGAGTCCATGAGCGTCTATTTCAGAATCCCATGTGGTTCGTCGAGGGACTAGCATGCATGTTTGAACAACGCGAAGTATATGACTTACGCATCGCTAGCAGCACGATAGAGACTAGAATGCGTCAGAACTATGTCCAACAACTTCAGGCCTTGCTGCAAGACTCAGTCTCTCTGGAGCAAGCCCTGACATCTTTAATCGCCTCGGATGACTACTTTCGGGTGGATGTACAGCAAGCGTACGCGGTAAGCTGGGCGATGACTTTTTATTTTGCTGAACGTCAGCCAGAACAGTTGCGAACTTTCTACGGACTTTTATCGCAGCGGGGCTTGGGAGAATACACAGTCGGGGACCGCGTGGCAGATTTTCGCCAGGCATTCGGAATAGACTCAACCCTTTTGTCTGTTCAACTGCAACGCTTGTTTGCGCCGCATCGCTAGAGAATTCGATGGCTTTGTCAACTTCATGACAAAGCCGCAATTGACAGGATTTCAGCAGGATGGCGTTGCAACCTATCAGCAAAAAGACAAACTGGAAACCTATCCGACCGCTACCAATGCGGACTCCTTTGCGCCTCCTAAGGATGCCACGAATAACATGAGCCCTACACTGGAGTGGCACACATCTACGACGTAGCCATGACCTCACGGAAAATATTTTCCATCGATCTCGCTAAGCGTCGTGAATCACACACGTCTGACGACAACAGTTTTTCTCTCATCACTGACCTAAGTTCTGCCAATCGCTTAGGCGAATCTGGAGAGTTGGCCCAGGAAATGGCTAATTCGACATAACCCGATAGGTCGGGCGCAACGAATTCTTCAAGTCCGGCGGAATTCAACAAAGAGCTACTCGTACGAGACGCCCATCTATCGCCCACAAAAGTGATAACTGGGACTCCCTGCCAAATCGCTTCAGTTGTCGTCGTACCTCCGTTGTATGGAAATGCATCCAGCGCAATGTCAAAAAGGCCATAGTGCCCGAGAAACATCGTGTGATGTCCAGGTGATAAGAATTCAAGCCTTTCAGATTCGATTCCTCGAGATTGAAATTCACGCTGCACGTATTCCCGATTGCAGCCCGAGCCCAATGCCTTATTTGAGAGCAACAACCGTGCCATCGGAGATCTGCGAAGGATCTCACACCAGGCGTCGAAAACATGAGGCGTCAGCTTGTACTGGCTGACAAGACTGCCAAAAGTAAAAGGCTGCCCACCGATACATGGAGGTTTGACAACTGGAGGCGCTGTGTATGTAACATCAAAGGACAAGTAGCTGATAGGTAATAGAGCTACTTTCTCGGTATAGAATTCCGACTCATCCGTTTTTACCACGTACTCGTCACCTACGATCCAATCAAATGCTGGAAGCCCTGACGTAGCATACATGTTAAACCAGGACAAACCAACTTTTGCCAGCCTCTGTGCATACACGGGCAGACGCTCGGGTACACTATACCCGTTCAAGTCAACTAAGATATCTAATTCGCGTTGGATAATCAGATCAACTAGTTCACAATTTGACAATTGACTTGTGTAGAAAACCTGATCCTTGGGACTGGCAAGCAACCAATCACATGGCTCACTTTTCTTATCGTCCGCAAATAATTCGATTTCAAACTCTACACGGTCGTGTGCATTCAGCATACTACGTATTGGCTTCATATAATTTTCGCAATGAAAAAAAGATGATATGTATCCAATACGCAAGGGACTCTGACAACTTGGGCGCTCAACGACCTGCCGCTGACTAGAAACCCCAGCTGCTAAGCTGGCGGCAAACCGTTGACGAATTTTCAGCACGTCCTGGTTTGTAGAATTCGGACATCCTGGAACAATCGTTGCGAGATTGCAAAGTGCTTCAGGTATCAGGCAAGAGTCGGCCAACTCACGAAATAGCTCGACGGCCTCTGTCGTTTGGCCCAGAGAATACATGCATTGAGCTCGTTGAAAATAGATTCCTTGGAGGTCCGTGTCGTCAATAAGCGGGGAACCTACGATTACTTTTTCAGCCTCGGCATGTTCGAAAGCATCCAACGCCTGAGCAAATTCTCCTGCTTTCAGAAGTGCTTCGCCAGCTAGCCGCCATGTCCAGAAATCTGCCACGCGATCGGTGATGATTCGGTCCAGCAGAATTAGGGCATCCCGCAATTTTGACCTCTTGATCAAAGATTCTGCGAAAGCATTTCTCTCCTGGACTGACTTGGCATTACATTGAGAAGCATTAGGTACTGGCTTGCGATTTTTCATTCGGGCTAACTATACTCTGTCTTCGGATCTTTCAATAAGCTCGGAACCAAGCTTCCACTGTGGCTACACCAAAGAAACGGGGCGTAGCTCCGGAAAGCCCCAAGGACTAGCGTTCCAAGCTGTACGAACGTTCGACCTCGTCATCCGGATCCGTGGATGTCCCGTAATCACGCCATAGCCAGCGCATCATCTCAGGCATGATTGCTCCACCTTGCTTAGTTCCATGCAGGCCGATCCCCCAAGCATAGTTAATGTCATAGCCCTTCTCGGTCATGGCTTCGACCATACGAACATTTTGTTTGTACCAATCCCATGTCTCATCGTAGCCACCTCTCCTCATACCTCGATTGTCATTGCGTCCATCTTGGAAGAACACGCGAATGTCCTTTTTACTACTCTCACGGATAATATCGGGATATGCGTGCCCGCCACGAATGTTCGTAAAGCTGCCAACCATGCTGAGAACTTTGTGAAACTGATCCGGTCGATGCCAGGCAACCGTAAAAGCTGCAATCGCACCAGAACTTGCTCCTCCGATCCCACGGCGCTTTGGATCAGGTGAAATATTGAATTCCTGATTTAACACAGGCAGTAATTCATCGATAATTACGCGTGGATAGCGATCGTCCAATTGGTTATATTCCGTTGGGCGGTTCGTATCCCGGTCTCCCCAATTACTTGGAGTTGGCTCGGGCTGATCTGGTCTGCGGCCAGGATTGATAAAGACTGCCAACATCACTGGAATTTCTCTTCGATATATTAAGTTGTCCAAGACGTTTTGAGCCCGAATGCTGCCCTCCTCATTTTTAAACGCTTGGCCATCATTGAATATCATCAGGCTCGCAGGAACTTCCCTAGAATACTGCTGGGGAACGTAGACCCAATACGTGTGTTGCGTACCCGGATATACATTCGACTGGATGATATGAGGCCCGCGGATATCTCCGTGTGGTACACCATCTTGTGAAAGCGAATCTGGTCCCAACTTGTAAAAGTCATCGTATCCTTGAGCCAAAACATGCCCTCCGCACAAGGCTACAACGCATAGACCAAAAGTAATACGCATCAGATTCATGCTGCACCTCAAAACTGAAAAGCGATTTAGAACGATCAAGATCATCATGGATGGGTCGGTGTTACCAAATGAACTGCCGAGCAATTCAATCCTTGCCCGGCCACTGTTCCCACCATTGCCGAAAGAGCTTCCATTGCGACGTGATGTAGGACTCCTGGCTGGAACTCAAACGATCCCCCTCATAAATATTGTGTTCGTATTCGGGATTACCTTCTAGCACCAGGAGCCGTTTGTAGTACAAGACTAGATCTGGCCCTTCGTCGAAAGTCGACAATACCTGAAGCGCTTGGCTCAACTCCAAGGCAAAATTCCGGGCACGAATATCACCCGTAACAGCCTGCTGACACAATGACACCAAACGCAAAACTTGGCATGGAAGTGCATTACCAACACCTGTAATGGCTCCCCTCGCTCCACAGTTGACGTATCCGTGAAAAACTTGAGTATCAACGCCAACCATGAGTGACAGTGCTGCGTCTGAGTTCGTGATATTTTCAGCAGCGTATGTCAGGGATTTTGCTCCACCAAACTCCTTGAAACCAACGAGGTTTTTGTGCTCTCGACGCAAATCAAAAAAAAGATCGGCCTTGGTCTCGAAACCGTAGTAGGGACTATTGTAGATGACGGCGGGCAAGGACTTGGCCGCCGATAGTACTTTAGAAAAATGATATTTTTGGGCCGCCACGGATGTAGCTCTTGAAAGTAGCCGAGGGATGACCATCAATCCTAATGCACCTACTTTCTCCGCATGCTGGGCATGTTCGGCAGCAGCCCGAGAATTCTGAGCACCGGTGCCTACGATTACAGGAACGCCGGCCTGAACTAGGCGTTCGACACCCTCTTGACGCTGATGGTCCGAAAGAAGAGGCCAGTCCCCCATCGAGCCACAATAAACAACCGCTCGCATTCCTTCGTTAATTAGTTCCTGAGCTTTCGATACCAATGCGTCCCAAGTTGGCACCCCTGCTTCGCTGCATGGAGTCATCAAAGCAGGCATGCAACCACAAAAAATATCCTGATGTGTATTCATGAATAGTGCGATCCAATTGAATTTCCTGAAAGTAGCTGGGGAACAATCCGCGCATCGCCGAGTATCAGCTGAATCAAATTCTAGTATGAGTCGAAACGAATAGCGTGTGCCTTCAAGTAAACTGTTGATCAAGCGGGCGAAAATACGCGACTCTCACAACAAGTTCTGCTCGAATTGAGATCCTGCCTTCCTCGAGCACTTGCTTTACTATTTAGCAAAATCCGAGGACGTAACTACCGCTCCCGCCTTGGATAGTTGAATGAATTTCATAACCTCGTCCCGAGAAGACTTAACGGCATCCGAATTCAATGCTTCCGAGGCGAACTTAACACGATCGGCCCTTTCCAACAGCTTCTGAAGTGCGTTCCGTTGATCTTCGGTCCAATGTTGGAGATTAAAAGCTAGACGAAGAAATTCTTCCGTTGTTAACTGCGGAGCAGCCACACCGAACCTCATGCCAATAAATTGCCGTAATATATCGATTAGTTGTGCGTAATATTTTTGACAATGCGGAATATCATTGAGGGACCACGAACTTAATTGAAGAATTCTGTTCAGCGCTATCTGCTCAGGCGAAAGCTGTTTGATGCGACGCCTCTTGGCAAGCAGTACCACACCTGCCACCACCCCCAACGCCACAATGCATATGGCAATCGCAAGTGCACTTCTACTAACTCGGTCCCCAGATCGAGCTAACTCTACTGCGGATTTTATGTCTCTAAAGTCCTCCGGATTGACCGCCTCAGAGATACCCGAAGCCACTTGAACCTTGTGGGAGACCGATTCCAGAGAGAAGGACTCAGCTGGCTGGTTTTTATTGCGGCAAATTATTGTCAGACTGGGGATTGTATGTTCGCCGCCCAAGTAACATTCTAGTGAATAGGTATGGGTCCATTGCCGCAATGCATGATTGCTCAACGACTGTGAACTTGGCACAGGTAAGTCATCCCATTGCTCCACTTCAACGACAGTCCATTCTCCCCATGGCTCTCCTTGGGAAAGTTTAGGAAAAACCACTTCAAATTCTGAGCCTGCAATAACCTCTATCATCAGATGAACAGGTTCGGCAACAGATACCTGGTGTCGATCTAAATGGGTCTTAACCTCAGCCGTTGATGGGTCCACTGCAAGACTGAAACCTGCCAAAAAACTGGTTAGGAACCCCAAAGCCAGTAGCTTAGTGGTCAAACTGGACCTCCCCCGCCGGAACTTTACCCAGCTGGGCAATTCTAAATCCTCGCAATTCATAGTCATGCGACAAACCGTCCGCTTCTCATTTTTGGCTGCAAACATCTCACGCACTTGTAGGCAAGTACAGGGATCTGGATCCTCCAAAACACCAATTTGGGCAATTTGGTCACCTGAATTCTGAACCCAGACTTGTCGTACCGAGAAACTCAATTCGCGGGATACCTTGTTGCATAGGCCATAATCTCTCAGGTCACTATTGGCAAAGTTGGGAATACCAGACAAACTAGGGGCTCTGTGCCGCTGGTACTGATTGTATGTTAGGCGGTGACACCCAGGAATTCCTCATGTGAAACGGAGTCATCGAAATGCGACTTGGTTACTTTTGTAAATTGGTGATTGTATCTTTGGTCATTATTCTGGTGCCGTTTGGCGCAGTCTATTCCCAAACGGAGATCACCGTCCAAAGTCCTGTTATTTCAGCGATCTATCAACTAGAACCAAGCCAAAATCTATCCGGCACTGTTATCTCCACTTCATTTCATACTGCCGGAAGCCCAGTTTTTACCGCTCCAACAGTCCTTGCCAGCACTCCGCTAGCCTCTAATCGATTGGCAGACGTTGTGAGAGATGCGCGAGCAAAGCTAGATGCAACCCGGCTGCCAGACATCGAACAAACTAAACAAAATCTATACTCTGCGATTGCTAGGTTGGAACAATTTTTGACCCTCCCTTCTGACAGCGGACTGGCTTGGGTGAAGTTCCTCAAGTTCGATGAGTTATATGAGCAACTACGATCTGAGACACCAAACGTAAGTCAATTAATTGACCTCGAAATGAATATGCGACAGAACTATCCTGGACTGGAATTGTCCCAATTCCGGGATGTACGCAGCGCGCTAAACAAATGGATTCAGGCTCTACGATTCAGCTCAAATCCTCAACAGACGTTGAATATGCTAGACACTCGTCTGGAGCAACTAGAGAATTTACTCAACAGTCCTGCCGAGGGCGCGGAATCGGAGCGAATGGCTTCGCTGGGACTGATTGCAAACTACTTACAGGACAGCAATCAAGCCATGGATGTCGTGCGACAAATACGGCAGGACTATGGATTTCCCAATGTTCAAGTCGCCGTCAGCGAACGTTTTGTTAATCGCATGGTTGCACGCCCGCTGGCCCAACCAAGTGACGTACATGAGTGCATTCTTGGCACCAATGTTACTGGCACGGCTTGTCTCTTAGGAAGTGTTTCCGCTGATTTGTGCCCACTTACAAACGGTATCAGCCTCTGTTTGAGGATGAACGCCACAGTCAGTAGTGACAACGTAGGATTCAACCGCGGTGTTCGAATCCTGAGCACTGGCAATTCACCCGTTTGGGCTTCCAAACAAATCTTCATTACCCCCAACGGTGTTTCAGCGACTCCCGCTAGCGTTGCCACAGATCTCTCGACAACGATCTACGGCATTCAACATCGTTCCAGGCTCGTCCGTAAGATTGCAAGCCGCAAAGCAGCACAGTCCAGCGGAGAAGCCAATCGCATTGCGGAAGGTCGTATGCAGAACCGCATTCAGTCTCAATTCGACGAACAAGTTGAGTCGCAACTGGCAGAAAGCAATGGTCGGATTCGGGATCTACAACAAGGACAACGTCCGGAAGTTCTCCGGCTGGGACTTGAGAAACCAACTTGGAGCATGAATTCAACTGAGGACACAGTTTTTGGAAACCTAACCTGGGCAGCTACTCATCAACTTGCTGCCCACCACCCTAGTTCATTTCACCATGACGTCGACAGTAGCATCTCCCTGGATGTTCACCAGTCATTACCGATCAATTTGCTGGATACCGTGCTGGGTGGCCGAACGATTCGCAGCCAAGACCTTGATAACTACTCCCGGCAAATCACTGGGAAAGTTCCAGACGAAATACTAAAGGAATCCGAAGGCGAGCCCTGGTCGGTTTCAATGGCAACTATTCGCCCAGTGGCTCTAGAGTTTGATAATGGTGGCATCAAAATTGTATTGCGAATTTCACAAATGACCCGGGGCGATCGGACACTAGCCGAACCTGCGATCATATCTGCGGTTTATAATGCCGAATTGAATTCGAAAAAGCTTCAGTTGCATCGTCAAGGCGAAGTTGATATTGAATTTGCGGGCCGATCTGGGGGGGTCAGTGCTACCGCACTCCGCGCCTTTCTTAAAGAAAAATTTGATGACATTTTAAAATCCGACATCGAGTCAAATACTGCGGAATTGGGCAGTCGATTTCCCGAGCTTCCCACATTGCAACTCAACAGTATTCAAGCCGACGATGGATGGTTACACATTTCGTTGAGGTAGATATCAAGGCAGTTCATGCGGCATGAACTCACAAAGCACCAGGGCTGAGTTTTGACAGGTCTAGATGGATCGCGGGGACAATGAATATGAACCAAACGAACCTCAATCGTTGGGTGGAAATTGAATTTGATTGCCTACCTCTGCGATCAGTAACCAGCTTTCAAGTACCTAATGACGTATCACCGAAACTGGCCCAAAAGTTTGCTCGCATGAAAACTGCCGTGGCTTCTCACGGTAGTCTCAACAGTTATTACCTTCACAATGCACATTGCATCTTTCGTCTTACGAATGACGAACAGTCCGGGATGATTCAATTCTTGTTTGAGGGTGTGGTCCTCACTAACGCAGAGGATATGGAAGCAAGATCCGTTGAATTATCAGTCACTCTAGAAAAAGAGACCTGCAGTTGGTTGAATCAAAGTATCGTGGATTGGTTTGGCGAGACGGTCAAACATAGCGTCCTGGTAGAATTCAATCGCTATATTCAGGCTGGGGACTTGTCTCGAACGATAGCCCGCCTGCGCGAGCTTGAACAGGCCAGCGATGATAGCGGTGGCTTTGTCGGCATGTACCTTTAGGTTCAACTAAACGGCAATGCGCCATTAGGATCTGTGAGCCGAAGGGCATAGCTAATGCCCGGCTTACAAGTCACGGCTCACACCCAAGACTCATCCAGTAATAAATCCGAGCTCATATTCGCGCACGATCTCTGAGCATACTCATGAGGCTGCTTCAGCGATTAGCGAATCTCCGACAAGTTCGGCAATCTTCTCAGTGCGTGACTTGGACTGATCAAAACCAAGCCAATGAGACACGATCAAGTAGATCTGGAAGAACACAGGAACTTGGAAAAGGACGACCACGGTGGACAACATGAGCCCAAATGCGATGCTAGTAGCCATGGGCACTAGAAACTGAGCCTGAAACGAGGTCTCGGTTAGCATTGGCACCAGTCCACCTATCGTTGTCAGGCTTGTCAAAAATACTGGACGCAAACGTCTACGGCCCGCTTCAAGTAAGGCTTCATGCTGGTCCATTCCAGAACGCACCCGGGCATTGATAAAATCGACTAACACGATGGAGTCATTTACCACCACGCCAGTCAAGGCGACCAAACCAAAGAAACTAAACAACGTGACTTCAATCCCCATGATGCCGTGCCCCCAAATGGCCCCAATAAATCCAAAAGGCACGATTGCCAAAATCAACAATGGTTGGAAATACGACCGGAACTCGATTACTAGCAGCACATACATGGCCAACAATGCCAGGCCCGAGCCAATAAACAGGCTCTGCATGGATTCCACTGTCTGCTGTTGTTGTCCCTCCCAACGGACGCTTACTTGAGGATATTTTTCGTATAGTTTTGGAAGGAAGTCTGATTTCAGTTTTGATATCACAAACTGGGCGTTGGTTTCCGATGCATCCAGATCAGTAATGACTGTGATCGAACGCTGTTGATCTAGCCGATTGATTTCGGAATAACCACGCGTGACAGTAATCTCTGCCAACTCCGTTATTGGCCTCTCAATCCCATCATTTCCTCGCACGCGAATTTCCTGAAACTGTGCTAATGAAGTCCGTTCATTTTCCGGATACCGGACCATCAACTTGACCTCATGCCTACCACGCTGTAGCCGCATTACCTCAGCACCGTAGTAAACATTGCGCACCGTTTCTGCCAAGTCTGCAGCTGTGACTCCCATGGACTGAGCTTGATCCTTAACTCGAATCTGAAACTCTAATTTACCTGGCGTCGCATCGTCGCGAATGTCATAAACACCTGCGTAAGTCGCGAGCTCGGCCTTAGCGTCTTCGACAGCTGCTTCCAATTGATCATTGGCAAACTCTGGTGCGAGAATTTTGAATTCAATTGGATTTCCACCAGGCCCAACACTCGCGGAGTCAAAAGTAACGCGTTCCGCGCCTGAAAATTCACCAGCTTTTTGACGCCAAAGATTCACTAGTTCGGTACTGCTCTTACTTCGGATTCCTGCATCTTCCAATTCAACGTACACCTGCCCAACGTGACTTCCGCTACCACCTCCAGCAGACCCCATGGCACCTTTCTGGCTGACCTGCCCAACTTGTCGAAAGGTTAATTTGACTGGCCCCCGCGGTGATAGAGGGTCCTGTTGTAGCCTCGCCAGAACTTCAGCATCTTCGTGCTTCGATCTTTCGGAGAATATTTCCTCGCTAACATCTCGAATGGCCTTTTCAATCCGCTTCGTGGATGCGTCGGTTATCTCTACTGGTGTACCGTCCGGATAGACGATTTGCGCTAGAATTTGGTTACTGTCTGATTTCGGAAACGCATTAAATGGTATCCAACCCGCATTTACTACCGCCACTGTAACAAGTAGTACTGCCATCCCCAATGCCACGCCCATGAGCGGATACAACAGCAAAAACCTGAGAACAGGGATGTAAATGCGATCGCCAAACCGATCCATGGCATTGCCAAATATATGGCTCAACCAATCAAACGTCGCGAACACTGGCCTCAAGAGAATGCTAACACCATGCGTAATATGCTGAAGCAAGTTCTGCGCCTTGTCTTCGGAACGATGGGACAAGTGGCAAGGCAGGGCTGTCGCAGCCTCTACAAGCGAGATTAGCAGCATGGCAATAATGGCCACAGGCATAACAGCAATGAATTTACCCATCACACCTGAAACAAAAAAGAACGGAATGAATGCTATTATCGTCGTGAGCACTGCAGTAATCACCGATGGCATTACTTCAACGGTTCCATCTATTGCAGCCTGTACATAGTTCTTCCCCATTCCCCGGTGCGCATAAATGTTCTCACCCACGACAATTGCATCGTCCACCACAATACCAAGTGCCATCAGGAAAGCGAACATGCTGAGCATGTTTAGGGTTTGGCCGGTTCCCAGCAAAAAGATACCGGCTCCAAATACGGAGATGGGTATTCCTAGTGAAACCCAAAATGCAAGTCGAAATTCAAGAAAAAACGCGAGCAACAGGAACACAAAACAAAGCCCCTGCATGCCGTTGTTCCGCAATAGACGCATGCGGTCTCGTACATCAACGCTTGTATCCCCCCAAACTCTCAGCGCAAATCCATCTGGCAGTTGGTGGCTACTCGCGAATTTGTGGACCGAATCCGCGATCTTCAACAAATCCTCGTCAGCGGTACGATCGATGCTAATGACTAGGGCTGGTTGTCCGTTGACCTCACTCTTGCTCGTAGAATCGTCAAATTGGTCGTAGACCTTGCCGATATCGGACAATTTCAATACGACACCGTTCGGTTGCGAAATAATCGGCAAGCTCGAAATCTCTTCACCAAATTCACGTCTGTTTTTCCCACGCAGGAGTATTTCCTGGCCGTCCGCACGCAGTTGACCGCCGGGCATTTCGATGTTCTCACGTCGCAATATTTGCGCAACTCGCGAAAGCGTCAATCCGTATTTGCGAAGCGTGTCCTCGGAAAGCTCAACGTCGATCTGATATTTCTTTGCGCCCTGAATATTAGCCTGCGAAATGTTGGATAAGTCCAGAATCGCCGAGCGGACATCTTCTGCAACTTCTCTTAATCGAAGTTCCGCTGCTTCACTACGATCCGGTGGCCCAATAACCGCCAAGCGAATCGCAGCCTCTCGAAATGTAATTTGTTCAACTTGTGGGTCCTCTGCTAGATCGGGAAAATTGGTGATCCTATCCACGCGAGAACGTATTTCAGTAACTACTTTTTGAACGTTGCCGACGTTCGAGTTAAGTTCAACCATTACATAGCCACCACCCTCGCGCGCGATGCTCACTAGTCGCTTAATGCCATCCAGCGAACGAATGGCTTCTTCGATTGGCTGACAAACCCCTTTCTCTGCATCTGACGGAGAAGCGCCAGGGTACGCCACTTGAACCAACACAACTTCTAATTCAAACTCGGGAAACACTTCACGACGTAGCCAGAGAAAACTGATTAGGCCGGCCACCAAAGTCCCAACAACCACCACGTTCACACCGGGGGTGTTTTCAATAGCCCAACGAACAATTGATTTCATCTTGTCGACCTTGCCGATAGGCGAATCGAGTGTAAAGCCGTAGCGTACGCGGAAATATTTACTGGGTAATTTGAGAGAGCTTAGCAACCATCACTTGCGATCACATGGCCCAGTGCTATAAGCGTGAGCTTTTCATTGCTCTTCTCTCGTTCTGAGCATCCACAATCGCATGATTACTTAATCTATTCGAGCTGGCTCCTAAGCACACGTAGTGGATACTGATCGGAATCTTCTATTCCAGGCAATGGAGTAACAATGACTGCATCTCCAGGCTGCAACCGTCCATCCGAGGCCTCGCAAATCCAGAAATATTGATGAGTATCTTCATGGGTTCCTCGACCTTCTTGGTCGGCTTCAGAATCCTGCGCCACTTCCAGTGGTTGAGGTTCAGGTTCGGCCTGAGGCACTTCGGAATTGACCGGTACAGTAAGTGGACCAATTAACTGAATCCCATCAATCACCTTGAGAAAGCCAGGCTGCCAGTCAGCAGGATCAATCTCCACCTTACGATTATTGGCAGCTTCGCTAGTACTTACATCATCATCCAACGCAGAGTCATCCATTGTGGATTGAGTTACTGGAGATTTACGTCGCACTGCTTCATCAATGGCCTGGGCATTGGCTTCGAACAGCCAAACACGACTGCTACCGTTGCCAGGCTTAACTGCCAGTTTGGGAATCAATAGCAGCTGAGTAGCAGGTCTAGCTTCTACAATCACATTTACAAACATGCCACGCACTAGTGTTCGAGGACCGCTCAAGGGTGATTGATCCGCAGGTTTTCCGTTAATAGTAAATTCATCTGGATCATCAACCAACACTCGCAATGGTACCGTTCGACTCTGTGGATCGAGGCCCGCCCCATCGTAACGATCTAGATGGCCTTCCCACTCATAAGTAATCGCTTGCCGACCACTCAATTCAAAACGAACTTTTACAGGCACCTGAGGGAGTTCGTACCGCGCTGCATCGGCTGCATTGACAATTGAATCTGTGCTTACCCCCTGCTGATCCAAAATCCAATACAGTTGATCCATACGCACGTTACAGGCTACTTCAACCTTTTCTATGTCCTCGATGAGTGTTAGCTTTGCACCTTTTGAAACGTAGGAATCCACCTCGACTTCGTCACTAACCACTCTTCCCGCAACAGGTGAAGTAACCGTGGTTCTTTCGAGATCCATCTGAGCCTGTCTGAGCTCCGTCTCTGCCTGAGCAGCCGCAAGCTGCAAACGAGTGATTCGCTTCCTTTGAGAGTCAATCTGGTTTTGAATGGAAACCTGCTGGTTTAACGCCGCTAGCCGCCTACGCAAAGCAGCATCCGATTCGGCAGCACTTGCAAACCCACTCTTTAACGTAGCAAAACGGGCGACTTCCGCTTCCGCCAGCGCAAGCTCTTCGTCGGCAACTTTCAAAAGCCGCTCACTATTGGCGATTTCCTGCTCCAGTTCCTCCAGCGATACTCTCTCTTGGTCACGGCGCTGTGACAAGCGTTCAACCGCCAACTCAAAATCAGCTGGATCGATTTGATAAAGAATTTGGCCGGCTGAAACCAGGTTTCCGCTCCGGACAAATGGCCCTTTGGCCACAATTCTTCCTGCCACTTCACTTCCGATCGTCAATTCGCGATACGGAACGACAACGCCAGTAATGGGAATATCAAGCGTTTCAGAAAATTCTGATAATGCGTGAACGCGACCAACCTCGGCGGCCGTCATCACACCGATGCGCGACGCCAAATCCTTGCCGACTCCCGGTACCTTGGGAGGATCTGGCCTACCCAACGATACAAATACACCCAAGCCCACCATGACTAATATGAGAGGCAGCAGGAACCCCAATACAATGTTTTTGATCATGAGCAATTAACAATTCCAAATCTGTCAGGATAACAATACTTGTCTGCAAAAAAGCTAATCAACTTCCACCTTTGAATGGTGAGAGTGTCCTTGCATGCCGTTCGCACTTTGTCCCGCAATCTGCATGCGAATAGAATCGCACACTTCTCGGGCATATTGCTCTGGTGCCCTCCAGAGCTGACTATCAATTCCCAAAAGCTCGCGTAGGTGTTGCCCGGTGCGCAAAAACATGCAGCGTGCAACAATTTGGAGAGCCAGTGATTGCCTGGTTTTTGGGCTGTCATAGGTGTTTCTTAGGAGCTTGCCGATCAGAGTTTCTAGCAAATGATAATCGCTGCGAAATGAACCAGCAAAAACCTCCGCGCCAATATCGTTAGGGTTGATAACAACTCTCAGCATCAACTGACTTTGCCATGGCCATTCACCCTCACCACAAATTCGTTTAGTTAAGGATGTTACGTAAATTACCAATGACTCGAACGGATCGTTCCCTAGGTCAAGTAATCCGGGTGTAGGAAATAGCCGGAGTTTTGTCCGAAAGGCCATCTCGACACATCTTCGATAAAGCTGCTCTTTGTCACCAAAGTGATAGTTGATGGCCGCAACCGAGCACCCAGCAGCACCGCAAATCTCTCGAACAGTCGCAGTTGCACCCTTCTCAGCGAAAATGCTGCCAGCTACTTCGATCAGTCTTTCAGGTGTCGTACTGCTATCTTTTGACATTGGCGGGAAGAAAACCAATCGGCGGAACCATTGCGGGTGAAACAGCTGTTTCAAACAAGTGTTTTAATCTAGCTGAATGACGAGGTCGCTGTAACCCCCAAAACTAGAAAACCGCGGTTTGCCAAATGTTCGACGGAAATCCTCAAAAATTAAAAGTTACTCGGGCATTTTGCTGGACATTTCGGAAAAATGCAACTAACTTACGTATCTGATGCACTTTTACATTTGACAAAGGTGTGCTTTTCACTCACCGGTAAGCGAACACTATTGATTGGTGGAGCGACAAGATTCATGAAAAAACTACTTAGATTTGCATTGGTAGCAGTGCTTGCAACTAGCGCTTTACCTGCTTTTGCCCAGACTAGGACCTGGTCAGGCGGCAACGGCAATTGGAGCGATGCCAGTAAATGGAGTGGCAGCAATGTCCCTGATACAGCCGGCGAAACCGCCAGCATTCAATTCGGTAGCGGTGTCGGCATAATTACGGTTGACAATTCCTATTCTATTGGCGGGCTGGACATCCAGTTTGGTAACACTTTGACAATTGGGACTGGAAATACGCTTGACGTTGGAACGTTGAATTTCCAAGGCAGCTCCTTCCAGAATGGCTCAGGAAATCTGGTTGCTAGTGGAGCAGCAACTTGGCAGACGACGTTATTGTCGGGCAACGGATCTACCACTTTTAATGGTGCCTTGACTATCAACACTCCCAAAACTGGCGGTGCTGTGGATGGTCGAACTATCAATACCAACGGTGCCACAACATGGTCAAATCAGGCCAACCCATTTGTTATGTTGAATAGTGCGGTGTGGAATAATGGTGGAACCTTGACACGCACTACTGCTAGCGCTTCTAGCTTTGACAATCTGGAGTTAACCGGCGGTTCCACTTTTAACAATAGTGGTACTTTCGTCAAAGCTGGAGCTGACTCCTTCACAGTGAATGGTGGAGGATTATTCACAAACACCGGGACGGTTCGAGCCGATGCCGGTACCTTAGTCTTTTCAAACTATGCTCAATCAGGTGCATCCGCTCAGTTGGTACTTAATGGAGGAACTGTTCAGTTGAGCTCAGGTTCCATTAATATTAACGGTGGTGGCTTGTCCGGAGCGGGAACAGTATCCACCGCAGTAAACCTTGCAGCCGGCACCTACGTTGGCCCAGGCAGCAGCCCTGGAACGTTGAACCTATCAAGCAACTTCAATATGAATTCGGACGCTGAATTCCGCCTTGAAATTGCAGGGCTCACTCCAGGAACAGAGTACGACGTTTTGAACGTCGGTGGAAATGCGAATGTAACCAATGCCAACCTCGCAGTTTCCTTCCTAGGCGGATTCGGTCCAGCGATTAGCGACGCTTTCACGTTTCTAAACGTGACAGGTACAGCAACTGGCATGTTTGATTCCGTTGTACTTCCAACAGGCTATGATGGAACTGTTTCCTTGGTTAACAACAGCTATGTATTAACGATCACCGCTGTGCCTGAGCCATCCGCCATCGGATTGGTCTCTATGCTCGGCTTGGGGTTGGTTGCCCGTCGTCGACGTCGACAGTCCTAAGGTTTGATTTGACTCTCCGTTACCAGGTGCTAACTTATAGGGGATCTTCCTAACCGTTATTCCTGGCAACGCTCGAGTAATACATGCGAAAACCATTTATCTCAAGAGTCTCCGCAAGGAGACTCTTTTTGTTTCTATCGATCTTTCTGATTTGTCCGAATCTCCTGGCAGGAGTGGTTCTTTTGGTCCCAGACACCGGCGGTGTAGGGGAGGGAGTAATTGCGGAAGCCCAAGCCAAATTGCGCCAAGGTGACATTGAGAGCGCACGACAAACGCTCCAAAGCCTTCTAAGCACCGAGGATTCTTCCCATCCCGAGTTGGTCCTTGCCGATATGCTTTTCCAGAACGGTTATGGAAAAGAGGCTCGGGCAACTCTCGAAAGATTCTCCACAATTAATGCTCCACGAGTCGACACGTTCTATGCTTTCGGCAAATTGGCGATCGAGGAAAAACGCTGGTTCGATGCTTGGGTCCACGCAAAACTCGCTGAACGAGTTGCCATGCCCACCAACTGGACCCCCAAATACCAAGAGACGGTACGAGCCCAGCTGCAATTATTGATGCTTGCATCACACGCTGGTCGAGGAGACTGGGCACAAGTCAAGTCATTGGCAGAATCGCTCGTTACTGGTGATAAAGTACCGGACGAATTTCTTTCCTACGCTGGCGAAGCTCAATTTCATCTGGGCAATATTCCAGGCGCCTTAGAGCATTACCAGCGATTGGCGGCACAACAACCCAGCTTTCCCACTCCTGAACTTGTCGTCGCCAAACTCTACAATGCGGCCAACGACCAAGTACAAGCGGAAGCATTTTTCCAGAAAGCCGTTGCTGTCAACGACGTGGAAAAACAACACACAGCTCGCTTGGAATACGCTCGCTGGCAACTATGGCAGGGAAAACCGGAGGGAGTCTCTGACTTGCTGACTTTTCAAACTGCCCACGATGACATTCGGACCGAGCAACAATACCTGCTCGCTATGGCAGCTCGAATGGAAAAGCGTCTGCCTGAGGCTAGGACGATTCTGGACAAACTTTTACAGGCATCCCCAGACTCGTTTCCTGCACGTAATCAGCTAGCTCTGGTCTTGATTGAATCCCCGGGCTTAGCAGACCAGCAGCTGGCGCGTCAGATCGCGGAGGAGAATTCGCAAAGATTTGGCAACTTGGCGGATACCTGGTCCACCTTAGGCTGGATCCAGCTTAAGGCCGGGGACTTGGATTCAGCAGAGCGCAGCCTAAGCACTGCTACTAAGGCTGGAACAATCAGCCGAGATACGGCATTCTATATTTCCGTATTGCGAGCCGAACAGGCTGCCAAGCTTCGAGCGGCCGCGGAACAATCGTCGGGACCATTCTTCTATCGATCCGAGAATATTCCTAGCGGACTCTAAGCGACATACTTACTCCATCTTCAATCGAAATTGATCAAAAAGGTATTCGCTGTCGTGCGGACCAGCCGAAGCTTCAGGGTGATACTGAACACTAAAGGCATTATGGATGGTGTGACTGACACCTGCGATTGTATCGTCGTTCAAATTGCGGTGTGTAATACGCAACGACTCCGGTAGCGACTCTTCATCGACACAGAAACCATGATTTTGACTCGTGATTTCCACCTTTCCAGTATCGAGATTTAGGACGGGTTGATTGCTTCCTCGATGGCCGAATTTCAACTTGAATGTCTTAGCTCCCGAAGCCAAACACAGCAATTGGTGTCCCAAACAAATCCCGAAAATGGGCCGCTGTCCTAGCAGGTCCCGAATGGTCCCAATGGCATAGTCCAGTGGCTCAGGATCGCCTGGACCATTGGAAAGGAATATACCGTCTGGCTCATATTGCAGAACCTCATTGGCAGTGGCAGTGCCCGGTAGGATCGTGACGCGGCTACCACGCTCAAAAAGATGGCGCGCAATATTCCACTTCATACCAAAGTCTAGGCACACGACATGGGGACGTGTCTCTTCGGAATTTTCACTGGACTGACTTCGTATTTGCGAGAGTCGCCAGAGGGCTTGGTTCCAAGTACGAACCTTTTCCGGAATCACTTCGCGCACCAGATCCCGACCAATTAAGCCGGCGCTACTCGCCGCTTTCTGGACCAGCGATTGTGGATTTAAGTCCGTGGTAGAAATGATACCCCGCATGGCCCCCTGACTACGTATGTGCCTTACAAGTGCACGCGTATCAATTCCTTCGATGCCGGTAATACCATGGCGAACCAAATACTGATTTAACCCCTCGGAAGCACGGAAATTGCTGTGAATGCGGCTGCGATGTCGAACAATAAAGCCCGAAACTTGCGGGCGAGAGCTCTCCAAATCCTCTCCATTCGTGCCGTAATTTCCAATTTCTGTGTATGTCATTGTCACAATTTGGCCGCGGTAACTGGGATCGGTCAGAATCTCCTGGTATCCAGTCATTGATGTGTTGAAAACGACTTCCCCGGAAGTTTCTCCCTCTGCTCCAAGTGCAAAACCTTGAAATGTCGTTCCATCTTCCAGTGCCAGAACGGCTGGTTTACCATTTCGTGTCAACGTCATTCTCCGCGAAAGTGACGAGGTCCTTGCAAGACTCATCAGCTGCTCAGGCCAGTCAAAATAAATTTGGGCCAGTATAACTTGATGGCCAAATTTGATAAGCCGTTTTGCTTGTTTTCCCAGCCCTGAGAGTTTTAATCACAGCTATAGCACGGCTTGTCGTCTCTGGTTCCCTAGGTGGCCGACATCGCATCGATTTTTCCCCTTGGCGTGATCTTGTTCACAAGTTTCCAAGTATGTTTGACGTAGATCCAGCGTACTGCAAGTTAACCTGACTTACGGGAGGTATCTGGCAGGTGAATTCCACATTGAGTAACTTGGGAACATTGAAACTTTTCCACTTACACTAGTTTCCCGCAGGTTATGCAACTATGAACGAGTCACCATACGGTCCTATCAAGGCAAATGTGGGATTTGGAATTGATGAAAACTCTGGGATTGGTATGAGCAGTGAGCGTCGTTTGCCCATGCCAGAAATAACCCTACGCGTGGTTATATTGGGGTTAATCTTGTCAGTTGTCATGGGGGCTGCCAACGTTTATGTAGGCCTAAAGGCCGGCATGACGGTTTCTGCTTCCATTCCCGCAGCAGTGATGGCCATGCTCGTATTTCGGCTCTTCAAGCGATCGAGCATTTTGGAAGCTAACCAAGTACAGACCTGTGCTTCTGCCGGGGAGTCTTTGGCAGCAGGAATCATCTTTACAATGCCCGCCCTAATCACGATTGGATATTGGACTGAGTTCCATTTTGCTACTGTTACACTGATCGCTTTCACAGGAGGTCTGCTGGGAATTCTGTTTATGATTCCTATGCGCCGCGTCTTCGTACTCAACAACAAAGAGCTAACGTATCCTGAAGGAGTTGCCTGTGCCGCTGTCCTGAGAGCAGGTTCCACTGAGAGTAGCGACAGCAGTGAAGGCAAAAGTCTGGTTCTGGGTGGGGTCCTAGGTGCATCGTTTACCCTGATGGGCAAGTTCCTCGGGCTTATTAGCGGCGCACTAGAAGGTGCGAGGGCATTAGGAAGTAGCATCTTTTTCCTTGGAAGCGATCTATCACCAATGCTTGTGGCCGTCGGATTCATTGTACGACTGAATGTGGCCGTTCTCATATTCCTTGGCGGCGCCATGGCATGGCTGATTGCACTCCCGATTTTTGGAGGTGGAGCTGGGGTCCCAACCGAGGAACTTGTAGACACTGCCTATGGTATATGGAAGAACAAGGTCCGGTTTATAGGAGTAGGGGCCATGGTAGTTGGCGGTGCGGCATCGCTGTTTTCCGTTCGACACGGTCTACTGGCTGCTATTTCCGAACTCAGCGGAAGTGCTAAGAAGAATCGTGTTGACGACAGCGATGGCCGAGATATCCCCGCCTCGGTAATTCTTCTTCTTTGCGTTCTTTGTGTGGGATTGTTGGCATTTGTAAATTATAAGTTTACATCTGATTGGTCAATCACGTTATTGACTACTGCCGTAATGGTCGCACTGAGTTTCTTCTTCACAGCGGTCGCTAGCTACATAGTAGGCTTGGTTGGAAATTCAAATAGTCCAGTTTCCGGCATGACAATCACAGCCGTTTTGGCATCGGGCGGCCTATTGATGTTAACCGGTTATGAAGGCATGTCCGCGATGGTTGCAACTCTAGGTACAGCAGCCATCGTGTGCTGTGTCGCCTGCACAAGTGGCGATGTCTGTAATGATCTAAAGACGGGGTCCATGGTTGGCGCGTCTCCTTACCGGCAACAGATCATGCAAATCCTTGGGGTGGCAGTGGCATCGTTAGTAATGGCACCCGTTCTGACGCTTTTACACGAGACTGCAGACGGAGGCATTGGAGGCAACGAACTACCCGCTCCGCAAGCTGGATTATTTGCCAGCCTAGCTGAGGGTTTCGCTGGCAAAGGAGAATTGCCATGGAATTTGATCGGCATCGGTGCTTTGGTCGGCCTGGCAATATTGACCCTAGACGCATTTCTCAAGAGTACTGGTAGCAAATTCCGAGCGTATCTTATGCCCATCGCGGTTGGCATGTACCTGCCGTTTGGTATTGCGCCACCTATTCTCATTGGCGGACTAATCGCTCATTTCTACTCTCGCCGTTTCCCCGAGTCAGAACATGACCGCGTATTGCATCGCGGCATCCTTTTTTCCTCGGGTGTAATCGCGGGCGAAGCGTTAACAGCAGTCGGTATTGCTCTACTTGCTGTCCAGGGCATTACTTTGGAACTCGGAGTCTCTAGCCAACTAAGATCGATTCTTTCCGGACTGGCCGGAATTTTCGCGGTCATTGCATTCTACGCTATGTGCCGACCAAAACCGATTGCGACAGATTTGTAATGTAACGAGACGGACTCGGCAGCTCGGCAGTTCACGCTCGTTTGGAAGGTTTGATCTGACGACTCCATAACCTTCCTACTTGACCAGTGAATAGTAAGCCAATGTGATTGCGGCGACGCGCAGCTCGCTGGCAGATTGTTCGGACGTTTACCGGTAAATCAACTTCAGAAATGTCGCAAGTACAACATTTGGCCGTTCTGGTGTTACCGTCCAACCGCTGGACGTGCCAGTCTAGTTGCTCGAACGTTTCCAAGATTTCTACGAGCTCATCCTTGCTATAGGATGACCATGCAATCTTGCTCATTCTTTTTCCTCAAACTGCGATTCGAAGTTATACATGCAACCCGAAGTATCAATCTGTCCCGTCGAATAGCTTTCAGTTTGCATGGTGATATCAGGAACTTCAAGATGTAGGGTCGATTTTGTATTGGCAAACAGATTCCCCGAAAAGCTGGATTTTGCCGCGACGAGAACGGAATACTGCATTTTTCGCACTGTTGAAGTAGATCCACTGATTGTTACAACGAGGCAGCAGGCTGTTGCAGTTGGGCAGTCTGAATGCCAAAATTAGATCGTCCTGCCCAGGCGTAACGTCCAAGATAGCCTCGTTGTTGTCAATGCTTCAGCAACCTTCCCATGACGTTGACGCGAGATCCTCTGTTCCCGTTTTCCCAAAATCAAGCAATCCAACATGGCACAACGGCCCTCCGCAACACTTCATTTCCTTACGTTGGCTCTGGTGCTATTCATATTGCTCAAAGCCAGCGCGCAAACAGAACAACAACAGGATCGTGAGATTCAATCCCACGTACCTAAAGGCCAGATAACGCATGGCGAATTTTCAGATAGTCAGATTTTTCCAGGCACGACCCGCGAATATTGGGTATACGTTCCAGCCCAGTATGCTGCGGATACGCCAGCAAACTTGATGGTCTTTATGGATGGTCGTAACTATATGAATCCGGAAGGTACCTTCCGAGTTCCTGTGGTATTGGACAATCTAATTTACCAAGGGGCATTGGGGCCCACAGTCGCAGTTTTTGTGAATCCAGGCACAATAAAACCAACCACTGCTGGCGCGAGCGTGCGCAGCAATCGCTCCTTCGAATACGACTCGCTGGGTGATCGATATGCTCGCTTCTTGATTGACGAGTTTCTTCCGACGGCGCTCCATGGACTAAATGTATCAATAGATCCGCAGCATCGCGCGGTGGCAGGCATCTCATCAGGAGGAATCTGTGCTTTTACGGTTGCGTGGGAGCGGCCAGATCAATTTGGCAAAGTACTCAGTCACATTGGCAGTTACACGAACATTCGCGGCGGCTGGGCCTACCCTGGTCTGATTCGGAAGACCAGAGAAAATCCCAAGGCCATCCGAGTGTACTTGCAAGAGGGACATCAGGATTTAAATAACCTGCATGGTAACTGGCCACTGGCGAACCGAGATATGGCCGCTGCCCTCCAGTTTGCTGGATATCGCTATCGATTGACGATGACCGACGGCGGCCACAGTGGAAGGTGGGGCGGTGAACAGCTACCAAGCGCATTGCGATGGTTGTGGGACAATTCTGCAGAATCAACGGTAATTCCCGACCCCTCTACCAAACCCCAGTGGCAGCCGCATCCCGATGCCTTGGTCAATGAAAGCGTTCCGCGAGGAACTATTGAATCGATGCCGCCATGGCAATCCACTATCTTTGAGGGTACGACCAGACGCTGGGCTATTTATGTCCCTGCCCAATATGATCCGCAGCATCCGACAGCACTCATGGTTTTCCAAGACGGCGAACGTATGCGAGACTTGAATGGTCGCTGGAGGATCCCCATCGTGTTTGACAATCTCATCGCGCGTGGAGACATGCCGCCCACGATCGCCGTGTTTATTGATCCTGGACATGACAACACGCGAGAGCGAGAGTCGAATCGAGCCTCAAACAGAGGTTTTGAATATGACAGTCTAGGAAATCGATATGTAAGATTCTTATTAGAAGAAATACTGCCTGAAGTAGAAAAACGTTACAACATTTCTAAGGATCCAAACCTCCGAGCTATTGGTGGATCTAGCTCGGGTGCCATTTGTGCATTTACCGCTGCTTGGGAACGTACGGATCAATTTCAAAAGGTCTATTCCAACGTTGGAAGTTTCACCAATTTGCGTGGAGGAAATCTCTATCCTTCGTTGGTTCGAAAAACAGAACCCAAACCCATTCGGATCTACATGTCCGACACAAGCGGTGATGTTGACAACGCGTTCGGAAGTTGGCCATTGGCCAATCAGCAAATGTCCTCAGCCTTTAGTTACATGGGCTACGATCATCGTTTTGACTGGGCCGAAGGCTACGCACACAACGCCGACTTCGGTAGCAGCAAATTTCCAGAGGCAATGAAATGGTTGTGGAGAGATGAGCAACATCATGCGACTTATGATACAAGCGATGATCTAGGTGGCGACTTAACACTTCTCAAATTGCTTGTACCGAATGAAGGCTGGGAGCTGGTTGCCACCGACCTTGGTTTTGCTGATGCACCGTGCTCTGACAGCGACGGCAACTTCTATTTTTCGGATATGCGCGCTCCAGCTGTGTTTCGCGTCAAAGCTTCTGGAGGCGAACCGATAAAAATCGCTGACGAAGCCTGTAGTGGGCTTGAGTTTGGACCCAGCAATGTGCTTTACGGCTGCCAGGGGGCGAAAAATCGCATTATTTCGATTGCGATGGACACGGGTATGGTTCAAGTTATCGCTGGCGATGTGACTCCCAACGACATGGCTATTACCAAGGATGGATTTATCTACATTACCGAAACTCGGGCTCATCAAATAAGAAGAATTGACATCGATTCGGGGCACTTGCAAGTAGTTGACGAAGGCATTGCTCGACCCAATGGGATTGCACTTTCCAACGATGGTGGAACGTTAGCCGTATCTGATTCTGGCGGGCCGAGCACTTGGACATTTCGTGTGACATCTAATGGAAGCTTGGATGCCAAAATGCCTTCTATGCCGATGCGTTTGGCCATCGATTATTCAGGCACATTTGCCTTCAACGAAGCTCCACCATATCAAACAGCCTCAAGGGGGGATGGCATGGCAGTGGACGAGGCGGGGCGCTATTATGTGACAAGTGACGTGGGAGTTCAGATCTTCGATCCTACGGGCAGACCGTGCGGAGTGTTGCCAAAAATCCACGCCGACCAGCCTCTTACAAGCTGTACGCTGGCAGGACCCAATCACGAATATCTGTACATCACCCACGGGACTAGAATTTATCGACGCAAATTGACTCCCACAAAATAGTCGCGTGATGCTCTCTATTCGGAAGAGACCTGCACCTAGCATTCAGGCACATTCGCGTGCGAGCATCGGGGGCATTAACTTATGCACGTTGCTCCCGTCGATCCACAATTTGGGTTGCAATGAAGTAGAAGTGCCCATGGAAATAGTTCTTTTTCTTGACTCTGATCAGCCTAATGGTTGATCAGAATCAAGATTGGAACCTATATCCGATTACACTAGAATCGCACTTGGTACTGTGTATAAAAGAAATCCGCATTACCATCGAATTGCACATTGGGTGTCTCGTAGTAATCACCTGCATGGAAATGCGAATATCCAACCAGCACATTCTGACGAGCATCAATATTGACTGTCCATAAAAGATCAATTTCGTGCCCCAGATCCTTGCTGACTGCAGCTGTGCCTGAATTGTAAGGAGTCATCACTACACTGTATGGCGTTGTAGCCTTATCTAAGAAGAAGTAGTGATACCACAGTAGGAAGTTGACCTTGCTACCTAATGGGGTCATGAACTGGAAGTTCACGTCATTTAAGTTCCTACGACCAAACAGATCCATGAAGCCGTTGTATTTGTGTGCCAAAGGGAAGTAATGATGAAAACTGTCGTCACCAGGAGCGGCTAGTATTGAGTTTCCACCAGATGCCCAATCGTACCAACCCCAAACCGTTGGGTTCCACGTTTTGCCGCCTGCCAACTTCAAATTTAACTTGCGCCCCAATCCACCTGTCACAAAGCCTGCACTGTGACTTGAACCATCCACATTGTCTCCAAACTGCAGCCCCCCCTCAAGTTCGTAAAGCAACTCGTCGCACTTGCCAGCCAAGCGACTGCCAACGGTATGGAATGAAAAATTTTGATCGTTGTGATCGTAACCTAGGTAGTAAGCTTCTAACGCAGTTTCACCGAGAGTCTTGTTCGAAAGATATGCCCCATAAAAACTCTGATTATTGTTTGAGCTATCCCATGCATTTGCACCGCTCGTAGCCGCCACTCGGTTGACTGGGTTGGTGTAAAACAAATCTAAGTCGTTATTCTTGGTGCTCAACGTAGCTCGATAACCATCGAAGGTGCGTCGTGTATTCCCCCAGTCTAATGGCGATACAAGACGTTGATTGCCTAAGAGTAATTCTTGTCGACCTACGCGAGCTAACATCTTGGCAGTACCCGTGTCGAAAAGCAAAGCATCTACAAACAGGTTCTGCATCTCGCCCCTATTCTCTTCAATGGGACGCGGGGTAACGCTTTCGCCCGCAGAATCGGCATACAGATATTCTGTGTAGAACCGAATATCGTCGGTCATGCGATAGTTCGCGTACAAGCGACCACGGGTAAGCCAAAATTGGTCATCGACTCCAGTTAGGCCGAGTCCGCGATGATTGTTTTCGTGATGGTAACGAGAACGGTATTCGCCCCCAATGTCCAATTTGCCGTCCAGCATTCCCTTGAAAGAATCTCCAATAAACAGCGGTCCATCGTACAGCGGATCATTCAGGTACGAGAATTTGTTTGCATAGAAAACGCCTTTGTACGCATCTTTCATTTCAGCAGTAAGCGCCTCGCGTTTTTTCTTTAGCGTGTCGTCCTGGCACTCAGGACACGCTTCCTGATAGCCTATCTGCTGAATGCAATTTGCCTCAACAGGCTGGCCATAAGATACCTCACTGACGACAGCTTGTTCAGTTGGATTGGCGGCAGAAACCGTTTGCGTTAGTGCTAGAACAGCCACACAGGCAGTCCCTAACATGAGTCGAAACACCCGCAGTTCAAATCGGGTATTCAATGAGTAGTTTGCCATTTGTATTCCATCCTTGGAAATGTTGCTGACCGGTGTTGATCATCCTGCCTCCACCTTAAGCAAGCCCTGCGCCGCAATCCTTAGAAGCTGCAAGGTGTCAAAATCCTTGTCACCGAAAAGTTAAATGAAATCTGTACGTTTCTTGTAAGCCATCAATGATTTCAGATGCTAGCATTATCCAAATTCGATGCTACTGCGTTAGGGAGTGGGTAAATCGCCAATCCAGTGACTTTCACGAGTCCGAGCACCAAAAAAAATTTCCTGCAGAGTTTGGATCACGTCAGCCATCAGTGACTTCAAACGTATGGAGGCCCGAAAGAGTTGATTTGCCCTCCTTGCGTCCAAAGCGATGGCACAAGAAATATCGGGCACATTAGTAGGTTTTATTAAATGGGCTTTAGAATTGCGGCAATCTTGCCAGACCGTTACAACCCGGTCGAACCCTTTTCCGCAAACCTCCAGCGGACAAAGTTTAGGCAAGGCTCTGTAAAGCTCTTAATAAAACTACACAAGCATGAAAGCGGTACGACATTAGGCGTGAGGTTCAGTCATCCGGAATGGATCCAGAGCCTCTCGCAGGGTCTCTTCTGGCAACAACTTTTGTTCAAGGCATAATTCACGGATAGTCTTGCCAGATGCAAAGGCTTCCTTGGTGAGCTTGGCGGCCTTTTCGTATCCGATCAACGGATTGAGACTTGTTGCCATGGAAAGGCTTTGCTCAACTGCTGCTTCGCAGGTCTGAGGATTAGGTTCCAAGCCCAAAAGACAGAACTCGATAAAGGCTTCGACGCCATCGGACATGAGGTGAATACTCTCAAGCGTTGTATGCCCCATAACGGGCATCATGATATTCAATTGAAAATTACCACCAGCGGCCCCACAAATGGTCAAAGTTTGGTCATTACCCATGACACGCGCTGACAACTGCATCATGGACTCGCACATTACCGGGTTTACCTTGCCGGGCATTATTGAACTACCGGGCGCGCGTTCCGGTAGGATCACTTCAAAAAAGCCGCAACGCGGCCCCGATCCCAACCAACGAATGTTGTTGGCAACACTAAACAACGTAGCCGCCACAGTCTTTAGTGCTGCGTGACATTCCACCAAGCCATCGCGTTGTGAGTTAGCTTCAAAGTGATCTCGCGCTTCCACAAATTGAATGCCAGTGCTTGACGCTAAGGCGGCAGCCACACGGCCACCAAATTCTGGATGCGTATTGATACCACTGCCAACCGCCGTGCCTCCCACCGGAAGTTCCACAACGGCCTGCATCGCTGTTTCGGCCCTTTTGACGGAGAGTTCCAATTGCCTTGCGAATCCGCCAAACTCTTGGCCCAGCCGGAGCGGTGTCGCGTCCATCAAATGAGTTCGACCGATCTTGATAATCGTATCCCAAGCCTGAGCCTTGTTAGCCAATTCCTGTTGAAAACTGCGCAGCGCTGGCAAAAGCCGTGTCTGAATCTCAACCGCAACCGCGACATGAATGGCAGTTGGGAAAGTATCGTTGGTGCTCTGCCCCATGTTCACGTGATCATTGGGATGGATCGACTTCTCCTTGACAAAACGATCTCCACCCATCATCTCAATAGCGCGATTGGCGATGACTTCGTTAACATTCATATTGCTGCTAGTACCTGATCCGGTTTGAAAGACGTCGATTGGGAATTGATCTGCCAAGCCCCCATCGGCCACTTCTTTCGCTGCAGCCAGCAAAGCGTCGACCTGCTCGTCGCTAAGAGGGTTCTTGCCCGAACCGGTCAACTTCCCAAGATCTCGATTGGCGATTGCGCATGCATATTTCACTAAACCCATGGCCCGAATTAGTGCTGGCGGTAAGCGCCAACCAGAAATGGGGAAATTCTCTACAGCTCGCTGCGTCTGGGCGCTGTAATAGGCCTGTGCCGGAACTTGGACGTCTCCCATCGAATCGCGCTCAATTCTGAACTCGCTCATGGCTCTAACTCTCTCTAGACAGTACCTCGAATCGTTCAGGAAGTGCTGAGTAGCGCACCCCCATACGCATCAATCCAGCCAGACGCCGGTCAATAAACCATGTTACCCGGGTTAAGATTTCCAACCAGATGGGGGCTGGAACTAGATCGCATTCCCATGCAAGCCAAAACATCGGTTGGTTGATTTTGCGTGTTTAAAAGTTGTTCCCGTTTGGTTCATCGGATGCTTCTACGATTGCGACCTTGTGGATCGACGGGAATGCGGTCGAGACTTGTCAGATAACTAAGGCGACGCCGCACATTTTCATCTTTGGTTGCGGAGGGTGTGACATCCGAATCTTGAAATTTCCACTCCGCTTGGGCTCCACTGTCACGTAGCAATACAACGGTGTTAAGAATTAAATTTGTCTCGACTCCGTCTTCACAATGCTGTAGGCAATCCATAATAACCGGCCGAGGATCTTGTTGGCCCGACAGGCTTAGGAACTCCGCCGCTCGTACACGCACCAGGCGATTGGAATCGACAGCTGCAAGTTTTTTCGCAGTTTCATAAAACGCATCTGCCTCAGAGCCGAAAGTACTGCAGCAAATCAGCCCCCAGTACCGATCCAACCAGTCTTCCGAGGCAAGCGCTTTACGAATCCCTGCTTGGGCGCTAGCTGCGTCTTGCAATACTAAATCGGCGATGTCAATGTAGCGCGCAATATCTTCAAGATGTGATTGTCCAAACCCAACCGGATTTTCGAAAGCTGTGGCAACCAAATAGCTTTCAGGATAAAAACTCAAATCTGGCATGCTCTTGAGCTGAGCTTGCAATTCCTGGCGCATTGCCAAAAGTTCATTGGAGTATTGTGGATCCTGAGCCAGGTTGCGAACCTCGTGCGGATCAGCGTCAATATCAAATAACAACTCAGCGGGCCGAGCTTCAAAGAATTGACTTTGAATTGAATTCAGATCGCCCGTTCCATGTAGTTCACGCCATTCCTGATAGGCCAACATGATGTACCGGTAGTTGTTTTGGAGACCATCGAAGTTAAAAGGCTGAAAGCTTCGTACGTACTCGAAACGACCATGACGCAAAGTTCTCACGAGATCATATTTCTCATCAAATCGATCCGCATAGCCAAAGGCATTTTGCCTTGAGATCACGTCATTTGCTGATACTCCAGTTCCCAAAAATGGTCTTCCTTCGATCTTCTCCATCGGAATCGGTACGCCTGCTAACTGCAGAGTTGTGGCCCCAAAGTCGACAAATTGCACCATGCCCGAAACTTTTTCACCCGTTGTCCAAGGAGATAGATGTTTGAAGTTATCCGGCACATAGACCACCAACGGAACATGCAGCCCGCTTTCGTAGGCGTACCCTTTACCCCGAGGCAAAACACCACCATGATCGCCGAAATAGAAAATAAATGTATCATCCAGTTGTTTGTCTTCTTGTAGTTGGTCCACTACCTCACCGATTAATCCATCGATGATCTGGATGTTGTCATGGTATTTGGCGACCGTGTATCGAAACAAATCGGTGTCCGGGTGATAAGGTGCCACAAAGACATTCAGTGGGTCCGTCTCAGTAGCCTGCGTTTCAAACTGCTGGCGAGTGAAATGCAAAGAGCTCTCGTGAGAGGCAGGAAAACTCTGCATGTGAAAAAAGGGTTGATTCGGTTGTCGTCCACGCCATGAAGCAGTGCGGGACGACTCGTCCCATGTGCCTGGAGTTTCATCGGCGTTATAGTCTTTTTTGTTATTGTTACTCGTGTAGTAACCTGCATCTCTGAGCAATGCCGGGAACATTTTGACACCCTCAGGCATAGGTACAGAAACCGCGCGACGATGGTACTGAGTGCCAATTCTTGGAGCGTAACAACCTGTCATTAATGTTGTGCGCGCTACGGAACAGACCGGTGCGCACGAGAATGCGTTCTGAAACTGCAACCCGTGCTTGGCAAGCGCAGCGATGCGAGGTGTTTCTGCACCATGCGGGTCATATAGTTTGAGATAGTGGACGGAATTGTCTTCTGAAATTAGCCAAACGATATTCGGTCGTTCGGCACCATGGGCTGAAACCGTGATCCAGCGCATTGCCAAGATACAAAGGCAGAAAGCGGCCAATTGTGAGGCAGTTCTGATACGATCTGACGTAACAGGAGTGTTAATCATTTTCTCGATTCCTTGTGCATTGGTTCTCGGATATTTTAGCCGATCCATCCGCTGGGGTTACACTCGCACCTTCGATTTTTCGCCGCATACTTCGCGTACAAGATTGGGTACTGCATATCCCGGTAATTCCCGTTGCATTGCGTCAATTATTGCCAGGCCCTCGGGCAGCGAAACGTTAAAATGCATCGCATTCCTGACAGGATCGAGCAAATGCAGGTAGTAAGGTATGACCTGCAAGTTGATAAGTTGCTTACACAGTTCAACCTGAGCCTCTACCGAATCATTCACCCCGCGTAGCAACACCGCCTGATTTAGCAGCTGCACACCTTGGCTGCGAAGCAGTCGAATAGCACGGGTCACATTCAAGTCAATTTCATTGGCATGATTTACGTGCAAGACAATGTATACGGCCGAGCGAACCTGTTTGAGCCAATCGCATAATGCGTCACATACTCGACTAGGTATCACAACCGGAAGCCGTGTATGCAGTCGAATACGCTGCACATGTGAAATAGCGTCAATTTCGTCGACTAGCCACTTTAAATGCTTGTCCGGCAGCATCAATGGGTCACCACCCGAGAGTATCACTTCTTGGATACTTTCATCGCTGGAGATGTCAACTAACGCTCGGTGCAATCCCTCTTGCCCCCGCGAGAGCGCCGCATAGGGGAAATGCCTGCGGAAGCAGTACCGGCAATGAATCGCACACACTCCACTCGCGATCAGCAAAACTCGATGCGCGTACTTCTGAAGCAGTAAACCGCCACGGTAACTAGCCATATCACCAACGGGGTCCAATTCTCCGATGTCGGATTGAGACTCTTGTTCAGTCTCCAACACTTGCAACAACAGTGGATCGTTCGGGTTACCATACTCCATCCGATTTACAAATTCTCGAGGCGCCAGAATGGGAAAGTTGGTCTGCGCACTCGAAAAATTCTCAGTGCCGAGCCCGACTGCAGCCAACAATTCAGCTTGCGTGCGGTATGCCAATCGAAGAGATTGCTGCCAATCGGCCAGTTCCCGAGAACTGCCTTCGACAGCTCCGGTTTTACTCGCTAAAATCACCCTCTGCATTTCCTGGCCTTTTTCGTAATGAATATCCCGCTGCGGGGCGTGATCTCCGGAAAATTTTCCGATTTTATCAAACGCGGTTTCCATAAGTCGTTTACTGAACAACCCGCAGCCAAACCATTCTATCCAGAGCCCCCAACAATATAGATAAGGATTACCCGTGGCCAACTATAAGACCAACGATTTCCGAAAAGGACTGAAAGTTCAGATCGATGGGGAGCCCTATTTGATGATCGAAATGAACTTTGTCAAACCTGGTAAAGGTAACGCCTTGTATAAGTGCAAGCTACGAAATCTGCTTCGCGGAACCGTTTTGGATCGGACTTATAAGGGGGGAGATGAACTCGAAGCTGCGGATATCGAGGAAATATCAGTTCAGTATCTGTACAAACAAGCGGATACATTCGTTTTCATGCAGGATGAGACCTTCGAACAGTACGAGTTGTCAGCAGACCAAGTCGACGATGCTTGGAAATATCTAAAAGATGGAATGAAATGCGCCATCATGCTGTTCAATGGCAGTCCGATTACTATGACTCCTCCGATTCAGGTGGAACTACTAGTCACCCAGTGCGATCCTGGCGCCAAGGGCGATACTGCTACCAACGTAACGAAACCTGCAACCGTTGAGACTGGCGCGGAGTTTACCGTGCCTGGCTTCATCAAAGAAGGGAACGTCATCAAGATCGATACTCGCACCGGTGAGTATGTAGAACGAGTTAGCAACTAACACTCAAATTCACTTGCCAAACTTCCCGCCTCAATTGTCAATTCGTAGGCCAAAGTGTTGCCATGCAGCATTGGGTTACCAAGTTTCGTAATGCCATTGTCGGACTTGGCTTAGGGGTCCAAGGGCAAACAAGTTTCTATGTGCATGTACCGATAGCGATCATCGTCATCATTGCGGCGTGCTTGCTGCAATGTTCTTGGTGGCAAACGTGCACTCTGTTGATCTGCATTGGAGCGGTACTCTCACTTGAGTTAATGAATAGCGCCCTAGAATCGATGGCCCGAGGACTTAGCCCGGACCACAATCCTCATGTGGGAAATTCTCTGGACATGGCAAGCGCGGCCGTACTGGTGATGAGTATTTGTGCTGCGATTGTAGGCATAATTATTCTTGGGGGACGAGCCATCGAGTTGCTCACCGTTGCAGGTGCCATTAGTTAAGAACTTGGCGTTTCTATACTTGCTATTGAGCGAATTGAACCGGATGAAAACATATGGATGTGCCTGAGATTCCCTCCTTGTTCAAGGGGATCATCGAAGTTACTAGCATTCAAAATGTCGGTCCAGAGCCTGGCCAAGTCGGCACGCTAACGGCTAGGTTTGTTCGTTATCCTGATTGTCAGCAGCTGTCAGTATGGTTGCCATCTTCAGGATATAAGAATTACACCAACTACCGACTTCTGCGCCTAAGTGACGCCGTACTGGTTGAAAATCAAGAGCTCGCATCGAAACTGTGTGGCAGTGTACGGTTGCTCTGGGATACACTCGTTTGGCCACCAGCCGAGTACCGTCTGGAAATTCCATTTTCACCCAGCTGCTGCCACTGGATGTACTTCAGAAAGTTAGAGGCAGGTACCAAGGTTGGTGAGAACGAACCCATTGACATGCCCATGGCGACAGCCGACTCACCTTCGGTAATCCATGAATCACAATCCGATCTCGCGCTGACTGAAGCCGATGGCAATTCCGGACTGTACCGCCAGTACAGAGACGGAATGGGAAATCTGTTGCCCAATGGTGACGAAGAATTACGCAATGAATTGAAAAACATTGCGAACGACTTGGCCATGCAATATCGACAGCCTGACGTTGATAGCCCACAAGTTCGTTTTTACTCGCAAGGTAGTGGAGGCGCCATCGAGTACTCGAGCAGCAACGAGCAGGCTCGATTTTCTTATGAGTTCGGGGGAGGAGCGTGCAAGCTCATTATTGATATACCTGCTCTCGAAGATTGGGAGCAAGTAACGGGCATCGCGCTAGCGAGACGTCGTTACGTATTGCTCACAATCGCTACGGCAGTTAGGACTGAGCAGGCTCCAAATTGGCGTTTTGAAATCAATAATAGAACCATCGAATTCTATTAGTTGCTCGCCGCGCAAGTTGAGCCTAACTTTGGGGATTAGGGATGGACCTGCAACCAAGTATCTACGGCTATTAGCGTTGAGAATCTTGGAACCTTAGCCGTATCGGATCTTTGAAGTGCCCGCTGAATGGCCTGCACCTCCTCTCGAAACTCAGCCTTGGGAAGATGAACGAACTGTTGGTCAATCGCCCGCAAGCAACGTTCAATACCAAAATGCTCCATGCTCCAAGGTTGCAGATGGCTGGAATTTGAGATTTCCAGTTGGATTGCCTCAGCTGTCCGTTTTAGGCTAGTTTTCATGGGGCCTACAAAGTCATTGGGGTGATCGACGAGGTTCCCATCCATAAAATCGTAAACTTCCGACTGAAATGAGGAGTTTGTGAGCAGCTGGATTAATTCCTGCTCCCAATCAGGATTCGTCTTTATTTTCGCCACTGCTGCATCACGTACTTCCCTTTCCTGAAATTTTCCAGCCAACGACAACAGGTTCACCAGGGGACCGTCGTCAGGTTGCTCAGCTATGAACTGCAGGTTCTCGTTGAATCGCTTTTCATTGCGTTCAAAAATTCGGTTTGCCATTTCTGAGTGGCGCTGAACGGTCATATGCCACCAACCCCATAGTAGCATGCAACACATCCCAATGCTGATCAAAAATCCAGCTCCAGTTAGCAGCCGCATCAATGGTGGCAGGCTCTGATCGGGCCGTCCGAAATTGACTTGCCAAAAAACGGGAAACAGGAACAAGGCGGGCAACCACACAAAAACTTGCGTCTGGGAGAGCCAGCGGAGGGTGACTGGAAAATCTCCTGCGTGCCATTCAACCAGGAAGGCGACTCCGGCTAATGTAGCAAGAGATAATGCTAGCCAACCGCTGGCAATGGCTGTATTCTGCCAAACAATGTTGGAATGCGGCCCACCAAAACGTTTGTGCCAAGCTAATGTCACGGCCAAAAGTCCTGAGCAGATTACAAATAAAAGGCACAGAAGAATTAACAAAAAGCTATATCCGACGCTCCGGTCACCTCTGGGCATCGGAGTGTTGGCTACTTGAAAAAGTGCGAACACAATTATGGACGTCGCGACGGCTAGAAAATTGTCTAACATTTTGCCTGCATGGGTGCGAAAATCAGTTACCTGCCACGCTGAAATCGATCGATCCCCAAGGGGTGCACATTGGTCGATTACTGAGTGAGCGCTCGCAGAGGTTGCAGAGTAACAGGACCGAGTAGTCCACTAGGGCGTATCGGCCAAGCCGATGCATCAAACGGTTTGTAATCTAGATTCACGTAATTGATATCGTAGAACTTCTTCCACTCAATTTTTCTCAAATCTAGATCTCGGATTCTGTTGGCAGACAAGTTCGTTACCTCGATTTCTAGCGAGTGCTTTCCAGCACTCAAATTTGGAATTTGGCACTCAAATGGATTGGCTACCAACGTTTGCACAAGAGTCTCGTCGAGGAATACTCGAGCAGTTTCTCTTACATCCCCCAATTTCAATTTTGACGCCCAACAGGCATCGGTTAATTCAAACGTACACCGGTAGCGAGCTGTCCCAGCAAAGCTTTCCGCAGATGCACTTGAACTTGTCCAGCTTCCAAGCTCTTCTGTTTCGAAATTTGATGGCAAGTTCGGTCCACCTGCTATGAATTCGACCTGCCATGGTCCCTCGATAGAAATCTCTCTGCCATCAGCTTCCCAGGTTACCCACTCGCCAACTTCATTGCGTTGCTGATTGGACAAAAAGAGTATCGTACTTTCACCACTAGCCAACTGTAAGAAAACTTCTTTTTGCGATGGGCGGTTTTCGATGCGACCAATTCTCCCTAGCATGGGATCTAATCGAAGGGCCTCGACGAAGGGACGAGACACTACCGCCCAACTGGAGAAATCCTGGTCGGAAAGGTTCGTAACAAAGTAATACACACCTTGATCAACCCGTCGCCGAATCAACTGCAAGCCACTACCGACCAAAGATTCATTTTCGATGCCATGCTGTGCCAGCCACTGACCTACATGTTCCACATCAACTGAGCTGGCTAGTCCATCGGTTTCCAGTTTCAATTTGACGGCTTGGAATTCGCGACGACGAGTTTCCAAGTGCCCCAGACCTGGCACATCGCTTGGGCCTGGCGCACAGAAACAAACTACTGCACCGGCAGTCGCCAGATCTGACAGCCTTGCCAACGAATCGGTGGACATATATTGGCATGGGGGAACAACTATTGCCTTGTATATGGAATTCCCAAGCACCAGTTTTCCATCGACGATTTGGATATTTTGAAGAAATCGATCCGATACAAAATCAAACTGAACGCCAGTGTGGCTGAAATGATCGGCGAGTTCACCACAAGCCGTTGCCGTCAACCATTGTTCGTGATTATGAACCCGCAAGAATATATGTGGCTCACGGGTTGCTTGCTGGTAAACATCGGCCAATGGCCAATATAACAGCACGTCATTATCCGCTTCTCCCGACTGCAAGATGGATTGACAGCGAGCAATATACGTATTGAGTACCGAAATGTCTCGCCAAAATGCGTTCCGCGAGTTTACTTCAGTCGAAGCATAAAAAAGCCAACCTGGCCATTGCCCATCCTGAGGAGAATAGCAATTGCCGTGGTAGAAGATGTGATTTACCCCGGTTACGAAAAGCGAATCAATTTCCGGCTTGATATCCGATAACGCCGTGTTAAAGTGCTCCCGAAGCCAAGTGAATGACTCCGACGAGACTAGTTTTCCTCCGCCAATGTGTGCTGCTGAAGATGCTAGTCGATTTACCAAAGGCGCGTGATCGTTTTCCCGCCGCACAAACCCTTCCTCACGACGAAGGCCACGAACACCGAATCGGTTTGCCCCAAATACTTCGGTTTCGGGAATGTCAGCCAGTGCATATAAGTCGAGGATATTGGCCGGGGAGCCGTGCGCTTGCTCTCGCAATTGACTACCATGCTCGTGGGCCGCAGATCGCAAGGCCTCTACAAACTGATAGTGCAAGCTGTCCAAAGTTTCCCGGTAATCAAATTGCACGCGCGCATTTCTTTCGGGATCCAGCCCTTGATTAAAAAGTTCAGCAGCATTGTTCCTCAAATCATAACCATGCTGCCGTTGAAATACGTAGGGTAATTCCGAGGTCCAATTACCTCCGTACTCGAACGAGTCATGGTAATAGGCTCGCGGAGCCAACCCAGCAGGTAAAGTCAAACGCTCGTAGAAACTACTCAGGAACTTGTTTAACGCATGTATGCTGTACGGGTCGATGGACAAACCAGCTCCTCCAGGAGCTGCCCTTTTGACTTTAGCACGGTTAAAACGGCTTTCGAGTTGGCCATTTGCCAAGCGAATGGATTGTTCACCCATATCCAGCTCGACCGTTGGCCCCCCGATTTTCCATCCAGTGCCGGGAGTGAGATCCAACCACAAACCGAGTCGATTTGCTTCGCGCAATACAAAGGCGAATTCACGATTCCATTCGGGAGAAAGATGTTCCAGGAATCGATCTTCGGCGCCATGAACTCCGTAGATGGGCACCATGCTCATCCCACCAAAGCCAGCCTCACTCAACTGTTCTAAGTTATAACTGGTGTCACGATTAGTGAGTGCACTGCCAGGAATCCACCAAATAACTCCAGGCTTGTGTTCTCGCTGAATGGCAATTGGCCACTCTTCAGACGGAGCAGAGGTTTGGACAATTGACTGCGAGTATGTAATGGCGGAAAAAAATAAGCCACAAAGAACTGCCACGCAAGAATGAAAACTAGTGTTCATGATACTCAACTATTTGACTGCCCAATTTCTTAGTTTAGGCGAGTGTCGCAACTACAGCACTGTGCATATTATTTCCCTGTCGCGAACTCCACCGAAGATTGTACCGTCAGCCAGTTTGTACCGCTTGAGAGACAGACCCATTCTGAAAAAGTCGACTCAAAGCAGAGCGGCATAGAAGTAGAGCGGAAAGCATGAAACCCGCATTCTGGACTGTGTTTCCGTTAATTCGGTATGCTAACGCATTCTAGGATGAGGCCAAGCAGTAGGAGTCGCACCGACGTATAGAGCAGATGGTTTCAAGGAATTCGTTGATCACACGGGCGGAATTACCCTACTCTTACGTGAATCATGCTAAAGCGACTAGAGAACCCAACAATTGCCAATTGCAGCAGAGCGACAGGAAAGCTGCGATGGAGCCAGCCTTGATAGAAGAAAACAAACGGCCCTGTTACATAGCAGCACAGGGCCGTTTGTCGGAGGCTCCCAAACCTCTTATTCTTTTGTATCGATGAGTTTGCCAGGCTCGATTTGAAATCCAGAGTCAAGGGACCTGTGCAAACCATACCATCCGTGGTCATCTCGACTGAGATACACTAAGGCCTTCATTTGGTTTTCTTCCACTGCAACGTGTTGTTGGCTGGCAGGGTCTTGAAGGTCGATCCCAAGCGGGCAATCAAGCCAGTTTTGTGCAATTTCGTTGCCTAGCGGAAGTGAAGGCGTATTCTCCAGCGAAAGTGCTAGCTGGGGATAACGCTCGCTGTACAGCGTCTCGAGGGCCTGGACCTCGGCCAGATCTTGCATAAAAAGAGATTCCTCTCCTTCGAAGTAATTGCTGGCCCATGTTGCTCCACGCCCATCAGCTTGGATGGCAGCTAAGCAATCAACAATGATGTTTTCACGAACCACGTTGTCTCTGCCGCCAGCAATAACGATCCCTCTCGGGAGCTGTTGAATGATATTACCGACAACTGTTGTACCACTTACAAAGTCGTCCAAGTAAATGCCGACAATACCGGTTCTGGATTGTGAGCCGCAGCGGGCAATCCGATTCCCACGAATTTCGTTACCACGAAACGTCGGATTCCCGTTTACGAGAATAGCTCCCACGTCGTCGGTTTCCATGCAAACATTAGTGATTTCGTTCCCGCTAATCTGATGTTCGTTACCAGATACAATTATTGCAGCATGAGGTCCGTAACGGATCTGATTCTCGTTCACGGTTATACCTACGCCATGAAGATAAATTCCCGGATGATAGGCTGCGAAATGCAATCCAAAATGTTCAATCAAGTTGTTGGAGATTAAATGCCCTGCAGGTTCTAACTGCAACCGATCTCCTGCTTCCACACGTACGCCATCAGCGCCCGTATACTCGATACGGCAATTCGTTATCCGATGATCAAATCCTTGATAAACGTGGATGCCAGTATTTGCCACTTGCGAAAACTTGCAGTTATCAATATGAACTGCTTCTCCGCCGGCAATCTCGAGTCCCATGTGCCGTGACCCCTCAATGGTGAAACCACGAAACTCCAGATACGATACTCCGTACATAGAAATCGGGCACTCCTGAGTAACGAGGAATGCTTTCTCTGGATAGAGGACGTCACAATAGTAGATTTTCTTGTTGTCCAAATCGAGGTAATATTCCCCTCTATCGTCGAGAGCCGCTAACGTACCTTCGATTCGAAACCGAGCACCAGAGCGAATTGGCAATTGTGTCGATGGCCAGGAAAGCTTAGTAAGTCTATTAATGTCCGTGAGTTCAACAGGAACACAGCTGTCCTCAAAGTCGGATTTCCAAAAACCATGGGCCATTGCGATAGCGGTATTGCCGCCCTGACTATGCCACGGCAAATCGATGACGTAACCATCACCCAGCCACTCGATCGACCCTCCATCGATCCAGCCTTCGCTCGGCCACCGTGCTATTCGGGCAAATCTATTCGGCACCAACAACTGCGCAAAAGCCGGCATAGGCGACGAACGCAGGTTGCGATGCTGAGCCTGCCCTAGTTCCGCTTCATTAAATTGCCGCAGATCGGCACACCAAATACTGGTAGAATTGTCGGCAAGGCTCGTTCCCTCCAATTGAGTAACACGCTCCCACTCGCTAAGTGGCTTACCACCTCGAAGAACAACTGGACCGCCAATAGCCTGATAGACAATGGGATATTCAGCGTCCCCACTATCCCTGTCATCGAAATGCAGAGCTTCATTTAGTAGGTATTCGCCGACGTGTACCAGAACTGAGATGGCTTGAGGAGAATACTCGTCACTGGCTCGCAGTTCGCGAATTCTTGATTGTGCACCCGCAAGGGATGCCAAGGGGTTTGCGGCCGAACCGGCCGCAGAATCGTTGCCTTGAGAGGCTACGTGAAGCTGGATTTCAGCGGTACTAACATTACACACCGCTACCCAACATGCCCAAAGGGCAAGTAGTGATCGATACATGGTTTTAACTCTAGCTGCAAAACATGGTGCGAATTCATGAGTAGCCTACCTAGTGCATCAAGCATCTATCTTGTTTGCCATGTTGCAAGAAATCATCACGCGTTGCAAACTGTAAACAAAATAAGTGAATGCGCAAGGCAGGTCACGGTAAACACTAGCTTGCACTACAAATTTGTCATTGAGAAAAACCAAGTTTTTTTCGTTCCAACTACCGATCAATGGCGTGACAAGTAATCTGCATCCGGATTGGCATGTGTCTTGCAGAACTGGTCGCTTGCATTATGTGACACGAAGTTTTCTCCACCGTTCCGCCAGCTTCTAAAAGGACACTTACATGAACCGACCCTCCGTGCGATTTGTCATCGGCCTGTTGATCCTTTCTGCGACCATCGGAAGTGTACACATTGCTACTTCCCATCGCAACGCTTCAGTGAAGACTCTAGACTCGGTCGATGTAGCAGCTCGTTATCAACTGAGAAAACGAACTGAAAATTTCTATAAACGCTCCACAAGCAATTCCTCGACCCGGACGACGCACCGATATCGCGGTTAGCCAACAACGAAATGCACGCAGAGCAGAACAACCCTGTTGCCACTTGCCCTAGCAAGGCTGCACAGGGACTTTAGATCAGGCGCTGACTTGGTTCTCAAGATGGCGCTAATTTGGTTTTTTTAGAATAGCGAGGAATTGGTTGGGCCCTAAGATTAAGGCGTTGTCTCGGCAGGGATCGTGCACCCACGAACACTGCCAGGAAGGAGCCTGCTTTGAAGTTGCGCTACATGCAACTTTCCCTCTCGAAAAAAGGGGAGGGATTTAGTGATTCGTCTGTCGTGTTTGCCGGGATTGGCCAATGCCCTAACCCTTAGGCATCATGCAACATTCGACTCACGATTCAATTCTCTCTTCTGAAAACTCGTCACGCCATCTGCGAATTGTGCAAAGGATTATCAGGCGAGGCGGATGCCAGTTTGAACACGTTCCGCTCGGCTCGCGGGACGTATTTAAGAACCATTGCGGTCGCATAGCCTTAGGATGGATGCGATGAGATGTTGGCATCGACGAATAGGGGGAACAGTCAATTGCAGTACGTCCCGCGAGCCGAACGTTGGGCGGCGGCTGGTTGATTTCGAAGAATTCGATTTTTGATCGGCAGGTCACGTAATTACAGAGTGTTAATGGCAGTCTGCTGGCAATCATCGGGTTCAGCAAAAGAATATTACAGGGATGGACTGGATGTGCAGGATGCAAATAAAAGGCAAAAGCGTCCAGAATATTCCCTACGAAGGACGCGCAGAGCAAGAAGGAAAGAAGTGGCAAGTGTATTTTGTGATCAAGAAATCTAAGACTATTTGTCCGACGCGTGGATCATTGAAACTCACCCTCCCATGTCAAATTCGGGGGAGCACTCAACGCGGTCGGGGAGGGCCTTTTCACCAACTCCCAAAGTCTTGCTGTCTATAACAGGATTTCGAAGCGCAAGCCCGGCAACAATGCATCCTGGTACAAACCGCTGGGATTGGCAATGAATTGCACGTCGGGTTGGAGCACGAAAAATGGCGAGCAATAGTACTTATAGAATACTTCGATAGCAGTTTCAGAGGGACCCAACTGATCACCGGCGGCAATAGATACGGACCGAAAATCAGGACTGAACAAAGCATTGGCAACGCCAATGCCCAACAAGTCATCGTCGCGGCTCGGTAGCAATCCTTTGTAAACTAGGCCGGCGCCATAGTATTCGCTCAATTCGTTACGATTTCGTGGTGCCCATCCATACTGGAAAAAGACGCCCAAGCCTTGGGCATCAGCGGCACCGTTCTCCTTCCAGAGCATTTGATCCACAATAAACCACAGCCCATAGTTTTGGTTAAATGTTCGCGGATTGGTATCTACGATTTCAGTCCACACATCCTTGGCAGAATGATGCCACATGCCAAAGCGGGTTGTATTCGGTAGTTCTCCCTCAGAGCCGAATTGGGGCATCCACTCCAGCTGAAAGAGTGACATGGCCGCATTGTGGCCCAAAGTGTCGAATCCCCATCGGACTCCGGTTGGTCCATCCGAAAGCGTCCCGTCATACACACCTAAGCCGACATTGAAAGTGTCTGTCAGAGCAGCAAAAGTGGCCACACCTAAAGTCTGACTTGGAAACGTCGGCATAGGGCAATTGGGCACTAGACCAAAGGACGAATGCACGAAATCTCCTCCTAGATCCGTATATGCAAAGTCAGCATTCGCGTCTTGCTTGCCAATCTTAAAGCGCAGATCCCCATCCAGCAGATAGTGCTCGTACCAGTATTCCGCAATGGCAGTGAAACTCGGACGTTCCGTATCGCTGATCGTCGAGTCAATATTGCTAAAGAGTTGGTAATCGCCAACGTCGGTCGTAGATATTGGGCGCCCAGCCAGGCTCTCACCATATATGAAGAATCGACCGCCATTCCACCACCCCATACCCTCGGTATCCACCAAAGCCACGATATCCAAATTGCTTCGATAGTTGGTTATGTGATTGCGATTGAGACCGCCCGTTGCCTTCGTGAAAGTTTCACCGGTATATACGTATTCGATTGAGATTGCGCCATCTCGAAACGAATGCGGCAAACGCCTAAACAGTCCAGGATCCTCTTCCGGAACAAACTCATCTGGTGGTAGCAAATCTCGAGCAGGTTGACCGGGAATCGGAAACTCACTCCCGCTGCGCCATCCCTGCGGATCTGGCTGAAAATCCGATCGTTCGGGCCGAGCCGGGGCTGGCCGACTTTCAGGGCTAGCCAGGTCGCTACGCAAGGAGTGTTGCGGGAGCGGCAGATTCGGAATTGCAGCTGACTGTTGGGCGCTGACGGATAGGCAAGCTCCACCCCAAAAGCTAGCAACTACTAGCAGCCGCGTTTGCCAGCCCCTGTAGCGTTTTGCGAAAAGGTTACTTTCTCGAATTCCCGTCAAAGACATACCGCCGCCCCCAATAAAAAGCAGACTTTCCCAAAAACTTCATTCGGTCCGATGTACCGCAAACTTGGGGCGGAATTAGCCCTATTGGGATAATCGACAAAAACGGAATTCTCCAGACGTGGAGTGTGGCATTTGCACCCAAAGACCAGCCCCACTCGGCAAACGAGGAAAGGGATGTCCTAGGTTTTCAATATTTTGAACAACTTGGGAATTTTCCGAGAACGCATTCCATCGTAGCTCTCGACCATGACAACCAAGTTGGGGACCAGATGTGTTGAGCATCGACGGCTAACTAAAACAAAGATTTACCCCAGAGATCCGGAAAGTATCAGCATGCAACTGACAATCTCCAAGAAATTATTCATCAACAACCTGCTCGCAATTGTTGGGCTGGTGAGCATTCTGCTGGTCACAGCCGTCTATTCCCCACGAGTTACTCATCTGGCACAAACATCCAAGGATGACGCTACCAAGTATGCTCTTATGGCACGCGAAGCCCAATTGTATGCCGTACAAGTACAACAATGGCTGCAGGATATTTCGGCCACGCGAGCCCAAGAAGGATTCGCGGACGGTTTTGATATGGCAGAGGAAAATGCCAAGCAGTTTCGAGATGTAATGGCAGAGTTTCGCCAATACTATACAACTCAGGGCGATGTTCAACGCCAAGAGTCGGCGAAGGAACTTGCCGAGGCATTTGAGAGCTTCTATGTAACAGGCAAAACAATGGCCCAGGCATACATCGATGGAGGGCCGAGTGCTGGCAACGCCATGATGGATGAATTTGATCTCGTAGCAGAACGCATCTACGGCTCGCTGGATCAATTAGTGACTTATCATCAAGAGCAACTTGACACAATAGTTGGAGACTTAGTGAATGCTGCTAAAGCAAGCAATTGGGCGATAATTACGTGTGTCTCCGTTTTGACCGTCGCCTTGCTTTGCGTTGGATGGCTAGTAACTCGATCAATTGTTGGCCCCCTTCAACAAACAATTAAGGCCATGGAAAACATCTCGCAAGGAGATGGAGATTTGACTCGCAAAATGGATAGCTCCCGCAAAGATGAACTTGGACAGCTGGCTGTACAATTCAATCAATTCTCCGACACGGTACAGTCCATGGTAGCCGAGATCACCCAACAGGCCAGCTCGTTAATCAGGCTCACCACGGAGCTTAGCAATATTTCGATTGCCAATCTCAATGAATCTACTGGCTTGAGGCATCGTTCGAATGCTATGGCCATGGCGGCACAATCCATTACAACGTCGATGGAACACACTACCAGTGGCACACACAAGCTCTCCGAAACATCCACTGCATTAGCAACCTCAGTTTCAGAACTAACCAGTTGTATCGCAGAGATAGCCAGGAGTGCTGAGCGCGCCGCAGGAGTCGCGGATCAAACATCGGAGTTAGCAGAGAATAACGACGAATCCATTTCGAAACTAAGTGCATCAGCATTTGAAATTGGGAAAGTCGTTGACGTAATTCAGGAAATTGCCGAGCAAACCAACCTGCTAGCTCTAAACGCCACGATTGAGGCAGCACGTGCAGGAGAATCCGGTAAGGGGTTTGCTGTAGTTGCCACAGAAGTCAAAGAGCTTGCCAAGCAAACTGCCGAAGCAACGAACGATATTCGGAAACGTATCTCCCATATACAAGATTCCAGCGAACAGGTTGTGGCTTTTGTAAGGTCCATTGGGAAGGCCATTGGGGATGTGCGCCACGAATCTCGGAATATTGCGACTGCCGTTGAGCAGCAAAGCATGACCGCTAAACTGATTTCATCCAACGTCAGTGAAAGTGCCGCCGTTGCTCAAACAGTGGCCAGTAACGTGCGTGCGACCGAGGAGTCGGTCGGCGGCATCCTGGACAATGTCGGTGAAGTCGACAGTGGCATGGGGCGAATAGCAGATTCAGCCGAATCCACTCAGGCCTCTTCAGAGCAACTGGTGCTTGTAACCAAGGCTCTGCAGACGCTTATCGGACGTTATAAGGTTCGCCAGAGCGATAACCTGAACACAGTGGCCTAGCCAAGCGATTCCCCCGCACCAAAACTAACCTAACAACATAGAGAATCCTCTGAGGTGAAGATCTTCAGTGGATTCTTTTTGTTTTCAGATGCAGCGTCATTCCTTGAAACGCAATTTTGCTCAGGGCGATTTCGTCCGAACTCGGAAACCTTTAGCAGTCTTGGCTTTCCGCGGATCTCAACGAACCCAGCCAACCCGGCCAACCTGGGAGGGGAAAAAAGGGAGGGTCTTGCCTCCTTTTTCCGGGCTGGAGAACCCATAATCGCACCCGATATTTTTATACGAATTCACGATTGCATCTCACAGGTGACAATAAGCAGACCGTTGTAGCGGTTTCTGCGCAAGTGCGTACAATTCAACTATTCTGTTTGACTCTGCATACTTCTGCCAAAGACTCTTGCTGCTATGGCGGATTCAACGTAATTGCGGCCATTCAGCAGCCCCTGAGTGACGGCCTATAGGAGGACAAACCGGATCTCAAGGGAACTAATTTCCATTAATGCGTGTCCCCGTTTCTGCCACTCGAAAATGGCATCACAACAACCCGCAATGCACTCA
>JAGQOY010000098.1 GCA_020427005.1 Planctomycetales bacterium | reverse complement strand
GGTGATATAACGTTCGCTCATTTCAACCGCCGCTATGATAGCGTCGTCGGTGAACTTAACTCGGTGGTGTTCTTCGTAGCGTTCCCGTAGTCCTTTGAGGATTTCAATCGTTTCATCCTTGTTGGTAGGCTCTACGATAATTTCCTGAAAACGACGTGCGAGGGCATTATCTTTTTCGATGTACTTGCGGTACTCATCCAGGGTCGTGGCGCCAATGCACTGAATTTCTCCACGTGCTAACGCTGGCTTAAGAACGTTGGCTGCATCGATAGCCCCTTCTGCGCCACCAGCACCTACCAACGTGTGCAACTCGTCGATGAAAAGAATTGTGTTCTTCGCGCGACGAACTTCATTCATCACGGCCTTTATCCGTTCTTCGAACTGCCCTCGATATTTGGTACCCGCGACCATCATGGCCAGATCCAAAACGACGATGCGCTTGTCTGCCAGAATCTCAGGTACATCTCCCGAAACAACCCGTTGAGCAAAGCCCTCAACGATGGCAGTCTTACCAACACCAGCCTCGCCAAGAAGCACTGGGTTATTCTTGCTACGTCGACATAGCACTTGAACGGCACGCTCGATTTCGCGTGAACGACCAATAACCGGATCCAGCTTGCCTTGCTTGGCCAACTCAGTTAAGTCGCGTCCAAAACTATCCAGGGCTGGCGTCTTACTCTTAGACCCCTTGGCGGTTCCGGAGGATTCGCCACGCTCTCCAGCTCCTTCGCGGCCACCGCGCTCGCTGTCTCCACTGTCCATTCCGTGCCCTAGTAGGTTGAGCACTTCTTCGCGCACATCTTCTAGCTTCAGACCTAAGTTCATCAGCACCTGCGCTGCCACGCCTTCCTGCTCGCGCAGAAGTCCCAGGAGAATATGCTCCGTCCCCACATAGTTGTGGTTCAGGTTGCGAGCCTCTTCCATGGAGTACTCGATAACCTTTTTGGCTCGAGGAGTTTGAGGAAGCTTGCCGATCGTTACCATTTCGGGGCCGCTCTGCACTAGCTTCTCAACCTCAAGGCGAATCTTACGCAGATCCACGTCAAGGTTCTTGAGCACGTTGGCAGCCACTCCACTGCCTTCCTTCACCAAGCCCAACAGGATGTGCTCAGTACCTATGTATTCGTGGTTGAATCGTTGCGCCTCCTGGTTGGCTAATTGCATTACCTTGCGTGCGCGATCCGTAAAACGTTCGTACATATGTATCCCCTTTTATTAGTGGCAATTGCCACCGGAAACTCGCGATCCAGTGTTTCTCGGATCTGGAGATGTGTTCCATGGATTGTCCAATTCCAAGCTCAAGCCAACAAGGACGAGGGCTCGAAGTTGAACTGCAAAATCTATGCCACGAATGCGATCATGTCAAAATGGCGCAGTGTAGGACAAGCCTGCCGTTAGCACCACCCGTGTCTTACGCTTACAAATCTAGCTTTTCACTCACGTCAGCCGTCATGAGATGGCGGAAAAGGGGAGTTCCAAGGGAAATTTGTTAGAAGAATTCAAACCGAAAAAATACTAATATGCGATCTATAACAATAGTAACGATTCCGGAGACATATCGGCAGGTCAGATCCAGTGGCTTTCTTGGCGCCACCCTACAAATATTTGTTCGAATTCAGGCAATGGCCCTTGGACATTTTGCCAAACAGTCCCGAGATAAGTTATCCAATCCACCTGCCTTTCAAGACTCACAAATATTCAAAATGGGTAGTTCCCACTAAGCATTTTGGGCCGGAAGTTCGGTGGAGTCCTGGGCGGCTGCTGCAGCGAGCTGTACAAGTTCGATTTCGCGCAGGATTTCGTGCTGCCAAATTCCCGCCGCATCTTGAAGTTGCATGTCTGCCAGCCGTCGCAGCGCAGCAGACCGACGTCCCGTGCGGCGCAGTACGCCCGCCAAAAGCAATTGAGCTTCGATATCCCTCGGATATTCCTTAAGTAGATGTAGCAAAATGGCTTCCGCGCTAATCCAATCTCCCCGCAAATACTCAGTTTGAGCCAGCGAAAAGTCTTGGGACAAATCCGGCGCCCGTAGGCGAAGTAGGGCGGGCACCACCCAGTTGCTGCGAACCGCTTCCACGACCATGGCTCCGCAAATAAGAAACCAAAGTCCTGCAACAAATAAATTGGACGCCCAGTCCCTCCAAACAAATGAAAGCAAAAGATTAAGAGAAACTGTCCAGCCAAATAGGATGGCTATGCACAACCCCTTAAAATCGCTCCCTAGCCATGCTGCTGGGAGTCCAGGCCAGCATCGAATAACCAACAGTGTGCTCATGAAAGATCGTTTTTCCACAGCCGCCAAAGGGCCAACAAAAACCGGCTGAATTCGATTTAGACGCTAGGCCGTATATGGGACCTAACAGTTTGTACCCAATTCACATTGTTTAGCACAATCCAAAAATAAACCCTGTTGCCCCCTTCACTCGAGCCTACAATCAGCTGGATGCTTCTACGAAAATTCAGTCCAAGGTCTACGAAATGCCGCAGCTTGCGAATTTTCAGCTATACTGAGAATCACGATTGATGGGAATCAAAACTGATGGCGAATTTCTTTGATTGCCACAATCCTGGAGCATGCAAACCTAATTTTTATAGTCCTTGGCCACTATGAAGGTCCCTGGCCACTATGCAGGGAATTTAGTGGACTGCTCCCTCAGCGATCTTTCCTGCCTGCTTCCCGCTCGCACAACATCCATCCTTTGATTTGCAGTGTAAACGGCGCATGACAGACTTGGCTCCTCAACTTGCCTCAAATGCTAATAAAAAGCCGCATGTTCTGCTTGTTGATGACGACGCAGAAATTGTCGAGGCCATTCGCTATGCCCTTGAATCCAGTGGCTTCGAAGTATCAATTGCCCGAGATGGAAATCAAGGTTTGGCGTTAGCGGAGCAAATCTCACCCGACTTGCTCATCCTAGATATGATGATGCCGAAACGCAGTGGTTTTTTGGTCTTAGAACAATTACGACGGGAGGGAAATGATCGAGTACGGGTGATCATGATTACTGGCAATGAGGGAAATCGCCACCAGCAGTATGCGGAGTTCATAGGGGTTGACGACTATATTCGAAAGCCCTTTCCCATGGATCGGCTTATTGCGAGTGCCAAACAACTGACCGGTGGTGACCAAGAGGTCCAAACCAACTGAACCATTCACGCTGCCTATCCCAACAGGTCAGTTGATCTCCACGATTTTTCTCAGACGAGCTCATGTGGTGATATTCTTAATCCCATGTCCGGAGTGTGGCGAAGCTAGTGCCATTCATGCGACACACCGCGAGACTGTCGAGGCTGTTTGTCCTGCCTGCGGACACGAAACGCGTTTGCAATTAAACAATGGGGATCGTCTGCGCACCTGGGTTTCAGTCGAAGAGGTTGCTGTAGAGATTGACGAAATTCCTTTCGCTGAAACTCACCCCGAATCTAAACACATTGCCGAACAAGTTCAGGCCCTGGCTCATGAAACTGCCTCAGCCCCCATAGATACAGAGATACCTATTGCCACGAAGATTTCGAGCACATTTAAGTCGGCACATTCCACGCGCTATCGCCGCCGCTCAACATCACCTATCTGGACGATGCTTCAAATCTTCATTGGCGGAGTCGCAGCGGTGCCCATTGCGCTGACCATCATTTGGCATGTTATTGGTACTGACATAGCCGGTGCAGGACCATGGGTCGGCCAACACCTTCCTTGGCTTGTACCACTTAAATTCCGCCCCTCGGACCAGCGATTTCCAGATTTGTTGGACGAATCGCGTGCTGAAGGTTTGCCGCAGGTCAACTGGCCGGATGGACCTGAAACGGCAAATGCCTTTTCAACGAATCCCACGGTCAACGGGACAAAAGGACTTGATTGGGAGGCAAGTCCTGAGATGAATTCAATGATTGAAGAACTTTGGGCTGACGTCGAACGATGGAAGTCTGCTGAGGAAAGCGATTCTCAGTTGATTCGTGAACTCGCCCAGTCCATTTATTCAAAGTTGTGCATTCTGGCAGTGCAGCTTGGAGACTATCGATCGACCACGTCACTCGTCGGCTTGCCACCGGATTTTGAACGCCTACTTGTCGAATTCAGGACTCGTAGCGACCTTCGCGCTATCATTACACAGGGCGCCTCGTATTGGTCTCAAAAGAATCGTCGCGGCATCAAGAATGGCCTCGTCGTAATTGTGCCGTTGCTGGGTACAGAAAAAAACGGAGACTCCTGGCTCTTGGAAACTTCTCTAGCGAACTCCAAGCAAAACGACGAGGTGATTGTGACAATTGAGATTCCAACCTCGGTTGCTTCCATTGTGTCGCCAGCCCAGTCTGCATTGATATTCGGAACATTGGCCGATTTTCCCGCTGAGCATGCGCCCGAAATCGTCCTTTTGAAAGCCACTTACTTGCAGGGGCTCTAAGATTGCCCGACAATCCTTGACAGTGAACGCGTTGCTATTCCTTGGGTTGACTGATGAAACACAGAGAAAACACTTCAATGCGATCCGACTTGCCCTCAGAAAATGCTACTAACGCAACGCGACCAGACGACCATTCTAAAGCCCACCCGTCGCCTACCAGTTCATCTAACGGCGACATGCCAGAAGCCATCGACATGGACAAGTCGACCGTTGGCGAAGCCTCGAACGCGTTGCTCAGAATGTTTCAGTACTCGGCCAGCTTACCCGAACGCACTCTGAGGAGTGCGGGAGCTTTGGCAGGTGGCCTCGTTAGAGAATCTGCCAATTGGTTGGTTCCCTCGGCCTTTCGCAACTCCCGTTCCTATTCAATCTTTGTTCAACAAATGCTTGATTTTGTTGTAAATGATTTAGGAGGCGTCAAACGAGCACTAACAGGCCGCGGCGATGAGCCCAATCAGGACGAAGTCTTCCTGGCCCGAAAGACAGTTGGAAATCTGCTCGATATGACGGCCCTCGCAACCTTTCACATGTCGCCGCTTACCGTGCTAGCCATATTTAGCGACGTTGCCTATGGCTCCAAGGTGTATATGCAAGAGCTAAGCGCACGCCTAAAAGAGCATGGGATTATCGCGGAAGACACTACTATCGACGGGGTCACTGACCTGATCTCTGCCCTTGAACAGGCCAGTGGTGGGGCAGTGGGGATGTTCGACCAACCTCCTATCTCAATTTCAGGCTTGCGCAAGACGATCGCCGAAACCCAGGAAGCCGTCGAACGTATGGACCCTAACAAGTTGCTGCCCTATGCGGAGATTGATCAACTTTGGCGTCAAATGGACCTTGCCGCGCAGCAGCAAAATGCCTCCATTTGGGATGTCTCGGCCACGATTTCTATTGTTGCTCTCAATAGTATTCAATCGGTCGGTAAAGGTACGCTTGTCAGCTTGGAAATCGCTGGCAACATGTTTCAACAACACATTATCGAGCACTATTGGGAGGGGCTGAGGTCCGTCGAACGAGAAGGATTGATTCCAACCCTATCCAAAGCCAGCGAGCCCTACCTGGAGGCTGTGTGGCACAATTTCTCCATGGATCGAAAGACGTGGACGGAACAGTTGCTTAGTGGTGAACTGCTCAAATGGGGTTGGAGTCAGATTACGTGGCCCCGTCTAGCCAAGGGATAATGGTTTGAAAAACGTTCGACAATTCTTCAATATACCTATCCGGAAACAGTCTACTTGCCAGAAACGTTGCCCGTAACAAACGTAGAGCCAGTTCCATCTTCAGGAAGGCTTGTTTGAATGACTACTTTTTGCCGAAACGCCCCAACTTGATCTCCACCAGTAAACTGGAAGGGAACGATGTGACCGGTGCGTTCGCCCGTGGGAAGAGTAAACTCAAATCGATCATCGTCACATTCCACTTTGACAATCTGAAACGGTTTCTTGGCCGTAACAACGATTCGATTTTGTACCGAATTTCCTGTTGCCACCGTTCCTAATTCGACTGAATCAGGCAGCACGACGGGTGGCAATATGCGCCCACGAACCGGAATTGTAACCAAGTTGTATTGCGTATCATTGGTTACCAAGACGATCTCATCGGCAAACTCTCCAGCCTCCGCCGATTCTAATAACCGAACCTGCATGTCGTATTCAATCTGTCCTTTGTTGTTCGGCAACGGGTTCAGTCGCACCGACAGGTTGCGATTGGCACTCTGCACATCGGTGATTTTCCAGGTAGTGGAACCAGCATAAGAAACTCGCACGGATGTTGACTTTTCGGTTCCGCGGGGGACATCGCCAAATTGAATTTCGCCGGGCTCGGTCACAATATCCGACCGGATATTCCCTTTCACGGTCAACTGAACCTCAGCGTAAAAGGGACGATCAATAACCACTGTCACTACTGCCGCTCTGGGGCCAATAAATGCCCGTGTATTGAATTCGGCAATTATCGAGCCCTTTTCATAGGTTTTTAGGTCGCCTTTACCTACTCTTGGAAGGGTGCACTTACAACTACTTCGAACACTCGCTACATGCACCGGTTCCTCGTATTTGTTCACAAACTCGAACGCATATTCAGCTTTGGCACCTCGCGGCACGGTACCAAAATCGTGCGCCGTGATCTCAAACATGTCACGTGCCCAGGCCTGGCCATATACTGCCATCGGAAAAAACAATTGATAGCAAATGACGCTCAGAACAACCTGAAAAACACGATGAAAACTCTTCTGATCCATCTCGCCGTCTCTGCTTCAAATACCAATTGATAACAAAATGCCAGCAGGCACGAGTTGCGCCAAGTTATTATGGCGCCCCAATTTATCAGCCTAGCCCGCACGACGAAAGACGTAAAACTAGCCCCGAGTGAAGGACATTGAAATTACGACGTCTGCTTTTCGCATTGGTTTCCACACATATTGGGCTGAAGAAATCCGAATACTGCAGAGTCTGGAATATGCCGATGTGTTTTTCCTGAACGAAAATACTGGCTCGCTGTCGCTCGATGGCGACCTGGCATTGCTCAGAATGGGAAGAGAGTGGTCCTGCCAAGTAATATCTGTGCTGCCGAAGAACCTCTGGCAACACAGATGTACTCGTTGGATTCTTTGCCAATCAACATCTAGGTAGCTACTAAGCGTCTTGCTTGCCTTTGCCCTTTTTCTTGCCCTCTTCGGGAGCCTTGGCTGTTAATGCTGTTTTAAGGGGCTTTTCCACCTTGTCGATTTGCTCGGCAGTTAGCAACTTGCCTACCTCCAATTTGGCTTTCGCCATTGCCTCGTTGGTTTCATTCCAAATTTTTACCTGTTCATCGGACAATCCAATGGCCTTGTTCACTGCTTCTTGAAGAGCCTTACCTTTCTTGCCTGCAGCTTTCGCTTCCTCGCTGGCAGCTTGCCGCTTCTTAAACACGTCGTTTGGTATCTTGGCTTCCTTGCGTTTGCTGGATACATCCTTCGCGACCTTAGAATACAATTCCTCGATTTTCTGTTTTTGCTCAGCATTGAGCCCGGCTGGTTCCAAATTCTTCAGCAAGGTTGCGACCATGCGTTGGGCCTGGTTACCGTCCTTACCATTCTTTCCCCCGGACTGAGCCAACGCAGTACTGGACAACAGTACCAAACCGAGCAAGCATGCAACCAATTTCTTCATAATGCACCTAGTGAGACAGAAGTGTGAAAGTGAATCAACATAGCCTAAGCGGACAAGTCAAGTACGTGCCATCGCTGGCAACAACTTGTCAACGTGACCCGCGTCGCGTCCTCTCCAAGGAACTATCGTTGGAGTAGGCATTTCTTTCCGCCGACCTCATTCTAATTCCACCGGTTAGGTTCGCTAGTACTGAAGAAATCCTGTCGCCGACAATACGTCAACTCATTTACGTTGGGCCTTAACTGCCTGTGATTTAATCTGAAATCACAATTCAATGGTGAACCGTTGGACCGTCAGGCAACGGGCTGTTACCCGGCCGCTTAAAAGAGCGGCTCTTAATTCTACAGGACAAGTTGTGATTAGCCTTAGATGCACTTGGCATAGGTTTCGATAGAATCGAATCATGCCTTTATGGATGACGAAATCGAAAGGCATGAAACAACAGTGTGCGATAAAGCATGTCAGCTCAAGATCTCCAGCAGACGTTCCATAGGCAGACCCACCACATTGCTGGCCGTCCCAGATATCAAGCTTAACCAGGGATGATTATCTTGATAGCCGAACGCCCCCGACTTACCTTGCCACGCCTGGCTAGCCAGATAAGTCTCAAGCTCTATGGGGCTCAGCGATGTCATTCTTAGTACGCTAACTTCCACAAATTGATGGGGATTCAAGGCCATCGACGGCCACACGCACAAGCCACTATAGACCTTATGTTCACGACCGCTTAGGAGTTGAAGCATCCGACGCGCATCATCAACATCTCGCGGCTTACCCAGAATTTCTCCGTCAACATCTGCAACCGTATCGCAAGCGATAATTGTGGCCGATGCTCCCCCCCGGCCACGTACATCTAGCGCCTTTTGATAGGCAAGCCGCGTTACAAAGTCAGCCGTCGACTCACCCTTTCGTTGTGCATCCTCGGCTTGCTCATTAGGAATGAATACTCGAAAGCGAATACCCGCTTGACGAAGCAACTCTTGTCTTCGTGGCGATTGGCTTGCAAGAACAATGGGAGTTTCTGGCACGGCTAGGACTCTATGCAACTTGTACCCCAGCGGCTCCAAAGACGTGCAGCCAGATTTTCGATGGGGCTCAAACGACCAGCAGACTCACGTGGACTGTGGTGGTGGAGCATCTGGAGGTGGTTGCCAGCGTTGCCGCAACTGCTCCCAAGTTCCAATGAGGCTATCGTAAAGACGTGGGATTTGTCCCGCTGCCAGAAACACACGTGCACTAACGGCCGAATGGGGATAGAAATTGGTTATGAAATCAAAACTGAATTCATGTGGTCCATGGCCAATCATCACAGCATTGGCGTAGCTACCACTCAAAAACTCATCACGAATCTTAAGATCATCATAGATATCTTGTACCGACGCACTGCGTGCCGTATTCGCTGGAGGAACATGGCGAGCTGAGGGAGCACTCTGCTTGTTGCCAATACTCGAGGCTTCTTGGGATGGAGTTTCAACATCATCTGACTTTGCTTGTCCAAGACCAGTCGATGGTGAACTGCTACTAACTGTGCCACCAACACCTTGAGTTGAGTCCTCGCGCGGGGTGGGTTGTGCGGTTTCCGAATTGGGTGTTGGGACATTACCGACTACCTGCGAATTTGCCCCCAGGCCATCTGCGACTGGAGGAGACGCTGTTTCTGCAGTGGAAGTTGCGGGCTGAACTACTGCTGGTAGCTCTCCCCAGCGAGAGCGATAAATATCCATGTTGCGATGCAAGGCGTCCGCAAATTGAGGCAATACATGGTGTGGCATCACGACTCGAGCCACGATCTGATGCGGACGTCCGAGATTCTGGACGAAATCCAGAACGATTTCCGTTTGCGCAGTCATGACGATGACTCCCGTACTGAACGCTCCGCTAGCGACTCGGTCTGGGACACGCGCACGTATAGGTTGCTCCGCTGGATCCGGGCGGTCATCTGGATGAAAAGACATGCAACTGTTTCTTATTCTGCAAATGGGTCAACAGGCACCACGACTTCGGATGCAGCCTCTTCTTCACGAATACGAGGTGGCTGCTGGGAACGCACGAGCATTACGTCTCGTGTTGCTAGTATCAAATTGAATCCGAAAACTCCCAATGCGCACAGTCCAACGATGTAAAAACTTGCGGATGTTTGCGAGGTAACGCTGGAAAAAAGTATGTTTAGGGTCCAAATAATATTAAAGGCTTGGTGCCAATCATAGTCAAATTCGCGATAGTTATTTAGATACAGCAAGATGACAGCTGGAATCAGGTGACAGAGCCCCATAAAAATGAACTGGATCATGAACGATATGACCTGTCGCCCAGCAATACCTCGCGGAACTAGCAGCATCAACAGGCGCGCAATACCAGAATAAATTATCAAATAGCAAAGCAGGTAGTAGCCCACCAACGAGATGGGCTCACTGCCTCTCAAATTATTGCCACTAGCCGCATAGTAATACTCCAAGCCTGCCAGCGTCAGCACGACAGCACCGAACAGGCACACAAGGAAAATGTACCCCAGGCCTGCACCTGGATAGAACCAAGTGAGCGCGGCCCGAGAGAGAAACGTGCTTGGCAACGTTCGTTGAGCACGTGGCGAGATGATCCCTCGCTCACCAGCAATCAGGGCTCCTAGTACCAGCGAGAAAATGAATATGGAAATCAAGACCACGATCGCAACCATGCTCTCTTGGGCGAGTGAAATCAAATACAACATCCAAAAAAGGTAGATGGTTGCGAGCATCAGGATGCGTGTGCGGATAGCCGTCGAATGATTTTCGGCCGGAAAATCGATAGCAGCGGACGCCGCACGCAATACGAGAGCAATCATGGTTAGTATCAGACTCAATACCGCAATCACCACGACCGCCCCAACTGCGGGAGTGAACGGTAACGACAATCCGGTCACAGCGAATAAATTGCCAACCCAGGAAAAAAATAAGATCAATACGCCCGCCAGTAAGGCTATGGAAGCCCCTCCCTGTAGGAGCTTCGAACGGGCTATGGCTGCCAACATTAAAGATGCAGCCGTTAGCGACATGGAATACAAAATTGTAAGGCCAATCACCGAAAACATCTGCGATAGGCTAAGTCCGCGCAACAAGTACGTTAGCACCATGCATGGCGCTAGGGCACTCAAATAGAGCAACATCTGCAACATGGCAGACAGCATTTTGCCGCCGATGATCTGCCGAGCACTAAGTGCCGAAATGCTCAGCAATTCAAAGGTGCTGTCATCGGTCTCGCTGGTTAGTGATCGAAACGCGCTGAATGGAATAACGATCATAAGGGGAAAGCTCAGGATACAGCTGAATCCAATGAACAGCCTGGAGCCCCCTGGAACGTAATAGATTTGTGGAACCATCATGACAATGGCCAGCAGAGTCCAGCCGATTGCTACAATGAGCGTGGCACCAAAACTGACGGTGAATTGCTTGCTTTTAAGAGATTGCCGAACTTCCTTGATAACGATCGGGTTGATTCGATCTCCAACGGCCACCCACCACTTCTCCCAGCCCTTGGCCGGATTCTCGCACAGCCGGTGTTGAAAGGCTGTAGCTTGTACTCCTGGCGGAGTGAGATGTACTTCACTCATTGAACCGCCCCTGTCGTAATCTGCATGAATACATCTTCTAAAGTTCGTGATTCGCTTGTAAATTCGATCACCGGGAAATCTGCCAGCACTATTGCTCGCAGTAATTCAACTTGGTGATCTGCTTCCGTAGATGACAATTGAAATCGAACAATCTGTTGTGAAGCTGCGATATGGTCGACATTTGGAGCCTGTTTCAGCCACTCGCCAAGATCTTCACCACGCGAGGTTAACTTAATCAAAACATCGATATGGGGTCGCAGTCGAGCTTTGATCTCTGCCACCGTGCCGCTAACAATTAACTCACCTCGCTCGATGATTCCTATGGCATCACACATCTCACCGAGTTCGGTGAGAATATGAGATGAAACCAACAGGGCTTTGCTGTCCGCCGCTAACCCACGAATCATGTTCCGTAATTCAATTCTCGCGCGTGGGTCCAGTCCGTTGGCTGGTTCGTCGAGGATAAGGACTGCCGGGTCATGAATCATTGCACGTCCCAAACATAAGCGTTGGCGCATTCCTTTGGAGAGTCCCCGAATGGGTTTTTCGGCAATCCGGTCCAAGCCTGTGTAAGCAAGCGTACGACGCAGGGCTTTCGTGCGGTCGCGGCCAACCAAACCGTAGGATCGCGCAAAAAAATCGAGATACTCGACGCAATTCATGTTGGGATAGGTGCCAAAATTGTCTGGCATAAATCCCAGCCGTTGGCGGACTCTGTCTGGATCGTTAATCACAGAAAATCCATCAACCAATGCGTCGCCGTAATCGGGCAAATCCAGTGTGGATAGGATCCGCATGCTGGTCGTCTTGCCCGCCCCATTGGGACCAATGTAGCCGAATACCTGCCCCGGATATACTTCAAACGACACATCATTTACTGCTTTGGTCGTCCCAAAAAACCGGAACAGACGCCGCAATTCGATCATTGGACGATCAGTTGAAGCGACCAATTAAAATTCTCCAATGAAGAGTGTCAGGTGTTCCGCATTATCAACCGGTATGACTGGCTCGATATACGGTGTCTGGCGCAGAAGCGTTGCAAATGTACGCGGAGGCATTTCCAGTCGCTCTGAATAATAGGATCTCGTGGCAGAATTGATGATGTCCGATTCCTGAGAATAGGCGATCATGTTCCGAGAAGACATGGACATATTGAACAGACTGTTAACCGCTTGCAATTCGGCAGGGGACGCGGGCGCCAGGTCAACCATCAGCCTGGCAACTTGCACTCCAGCATCTACCAGTACATGCGATTCTGCTATGACGCTAGACTGAGGTCCTATTTCTTCGGCCCAGAAATAAGCATCATCTTTGTCGTGAGCAATTACAAATGGCAGAGTCTCCGAGGTGAGATTCTTGATCGTCATTTGCCCAGACTCGACTATGACCTCAATCGGAAGCAATACCTCAGATTCTGGTTTGCCTACGAGTATTTGTTGTTGTTGACGAGGCCCCAGCCAACCGCTGAGAAATGTATTGTTTTCCATCTCCAGAATCGTGTAGTCCACCTTACGACTGGTCGGATTTACCATGCGAAAATTGTTGTCGTCAGAAAGTTGAACCGGGCGAAAATACGCGTCTGGATCTAACGGAATCGCACGCAAGGGTGCACCAGAGAAATAATTGTGGCGAGACCAGCCAAACGCTCGATTGCCTTCTCGTGTGGCACGCACAACCGACGTGATTTTGGTATGTGTTTCAAAACCCTCGTGTAACACTCCGTATAGCAAGACCAACAAGGTAGCTACACCTGCCAATAGCGGCACAAGAAAGACAAGCAAGGTTCTCCGCTTTGCACGCGCTGTAAAGTACAACAAGCCCGGGCCAATCACTGCTCCAAATACACAGATCAAGGTCGCAAACACCCATACAGGTGGCTTACCAACCGTCGTAATGAGATTCTTCCAGTACCAGCCTCCATCATAAGACTGTCCTGCGCTACTCAGGTTAGAGGCTCCGACTAGTTGCTGCAATTCAAGCGCCAGATTTCCATTCGCTGCACCGGAGCTTGAGACGGCAAGGATTTTGCCATTCAAATAATTTCGGGTCCGGTATTTCCATTGGGAAATAGGGGCGTCCTCTGTCGTGGCGGGCTTAATCATGCGATCAAATTCCCCTCCCCATTGAAACATGCTGTCTTCTTGGCTGCTGGTACCCAGTAGCAAGGCGTCGATTCTTTGTAAGTGGCTGGCTTGCAGTTCACTTTCAATTACCAAGGCTCCTCCTGCAGCGACAAAAGTATGCAGAGCTTCAAGGGCCGGCGAATTGGTCTTTGCAATATCTTCGAGGGTTTCTAGTTCGACATATACAGCCTTGAAGTTCAAATACCGCTTCCAGTCCGAATTCAAACTCTGTAATGACGCTTCGAAAGAACTCAGTGGTACGCTCGTGTTCGCACGAATCGCCATGCCTCCAAACATGTTTCGCTGATTGGCGACAGTACTCAGAGTCACGGGAACGCCAAAAAAGTTATCCTCATCAGGGCTTTCAGAATTACTTACAATCTTGAGAACTTGACTACCAAACGACTGGGAATTGGCCAATTGAATATTTGTGAAGTTTGCATTGGCACGAGCTTCAATGTCCCAGCCATCTTCTTCAACTCCCATACTCCAATACATTTGCTCGTCGGCTACCGGAAAACTAAATTCTACGCTTACTGATTTTTGACCTTGAGCAAGATGGACGGGATAACGACATGCATAAGACGTTCCCTGACCGCGATAAGGATGACAAAAAACGATTATCTCCAAGTCCCGATCGGCTCGAGAGTTTCCTAGTACACAAAAAACTGTCGAAGTGACGTGAATCTGCAATTCCCCGAGATGAACTTCGCTACTCACTTGCAGCACGTCCCGCCCTCGATGTCCTTTCGTGGTCATAACATGCGGAATGCTCTGTGCAATTGCCAAGTTGCTTCCCGACAGCACCAACCAACAATACAACAACCAAAGCTGCCAATGATGGCGTTGAACCATGTCTACTCTCCATCGGCGTGGGTTGGAGGAATAATTTGATCTGGCAATCGCCCGTCAATGAAGGGACTACTGGGAAGCTGCACATCCTCAACAAAGTAGGCTTCCGTCGTGCCTAGCACGTAGGCAATTGCAAAAATGCCCATCGATAACAAAGCGAAAAATCCTAGAAACACAGACGTCAACGTTACCGCCATCGCCAGTGCTTGCCCCTGATCTGCAATACGGATAATCCAGATCACTCCTGCCACAATGGGCACTACAACAAAAAACCAATAGAGGCGGAATTGCGGCAAAAGCGGCTGTGAGGGTGTTTCCATGACACCTAGACCTAATAAAGAGTTGGAATTTCCGATTGCAAGAATCGGTTAAACCGGTGGGAGCGTAAGCTTTGTTCATGCTGGGTGAAGTTCACCGAGATATGCCCCAAAGCACCAAAACTCCAAAACCGTGACAGCTCATTCTAAATGATTAACCCCGAAAATGGGTGTAGATGGAACGAATCCGTGAAGATTGGTATCGGCCATCACTTCCGAATTGCGAGTAGAATAACCTCAATCAGCTTTTTCAGTGCCAAGGGGATACTTCCGTGCATATTCGTTCGAGACTCTCAAAAATTGTCGTTTGGTGGAATTGTTTCTTCAGCTGTTTTTTTCTGTGGCTACTTCCAGCTAGCGCGCAGGATTCGATCGGCGGGGGCGTCGGTGAAGTTATCGTGTCGGATTTGGCTCGGCAAATTCACTTTCGCAGCTATGTCTTCGATGGGCACAACGACTTGCCATGGGAGGTCCGAAAACGTGCGTCCCGCACTTTCGATAACTTGGACATTTCGCAGCCACAACCAGAAATTCACACCGATATTCCACGGTTGCGGCAGGGCGGGGTAGGGGCCCAATTCTGGAGCGTCTATGTACCGTCCAATACAGCTGACTCGGGCATCTCACACCAAATGACGCTGGAGCAGATCGAAATCGTCAAGGCGATGGTCCAGCGGTACCCCGAAACATTCTCACTGGCACTCAACAGCGAGGATATCCAACAGGCGAGACGAGAAGGCAAGATCGCGTCGTTAATTGGAGTTGAAGGGGGACACAGCATTGAAAACTCAATGGCCAAGTTGCGCCGACTTTTTGACCTTGGGGCGCGCTACATGACATTAACTCATAGCGATTCGCTGGATTGGGCGGATTCGTGCAGCGACACCTCCAAAAGCAGCGGCCTGAGTGAATTTGGCGTGCAAGTGGTACAGGAAATGAACCGCATGGGAATGTTAGTCGATATCTCCCACGTTTCACCCGAAACGATGCAAGACGCAATTGATGCAAGTCGAGCTCCCATCATCTTCTCGCATTCCTCGGCCCGAGCTATCGCTGATCATCCACGGAACGTACCCGATGAAATCTTGAAGCAGTTACCAAACAACGGTGGCATCGTGATGGTCAACTTCTATTCGGGATTTATTGTCCCAGAATCAGCCAAACTTACAGGGCAGATGTTCGATCAGCTACGGGAATTACGCAAACGCTTCGGCAACGACGACGAGGCCATCCAGCGGGAATTGACCCGTCTTCGCGCGGAGAATCCAATTCTCCCCGGCTCCGTTCAAGATGTCGCAGATCATATCGACCACATTGCCAAAACGGCTGGCATCGATCATGTCGGAATTGGTAGTGATTTCGATGGAATTGGTACGGTTCCCAAACAACTTGAAGATGTTTCCATGTATCCCGTGCTGACGCAAGTCTTGCTCGACCGAGGCTATAACGAGGTCGAGATCCATAAGATCATGTCTGAGAACATCCTGCGAGTCATAACTCAAGCAGAACAAGTTGCCGCTCAACTCCAGACGGCACAGCCCTAGATTACCCAAGTATTGGCTTTAGGTATTGTGTAGTCAAAGTTGACGTAAGAAATCAGGCAGCCGCTGCACTTTTCCTTCTCGGTTGACGCACGCGATCACGCTCTCCCCTTCCACAATTTTCGCTCGCGAGCCCGCGTCATCGAGTAGGAATAATTCGTAACCATGTTCTATTCGCACGCCGCGTGTGCGTATGACAAACGTTCTCAATTCGAGCACATCGTCAAAGGCCGCGGCACCCAAATAGCGAATGTTAAACTCGGATACTACCAACATAAGGCCGGTCGACAGTTCCAAGTCGCGATATCGGTGCCCTTTGCTTCGTAGCAGCTCGACTCGTCCACGCTCAAAGTAGTTCAAATACTGTGCATGGTGAACCCGACCTTGCCCATCTGTCTCATTATAGGTCACCCGAATTTGAATAAGGCCTTCAATTAACGACAATTCCTACACCTCCCTGAAAGGACAAAAACGCGATTGCGTACCCGCAATCACACTGACGAGCCCAAGGAAACAAACTTCAGTCATTTTTTGGATTAACATCTCTATGGTATCCAAACATCTCGACTATCTATCTCGATCCATAAAAACTTCCAGTTGGCTGAAGTAAGCTTGTAACATCCGGGATAGCTTTGAACTCCATTTGCTGGCAAAATAGCTTGTTATTAGCTATTGTAGCGGACGCACATGTAGCTGACACACAATCGTAGTCGAGCACTTAGGCCACAGCAGGCAAAATACATATGAGCATTGGTGAGGGAGCTTCAACGGAATTCACAACGGCACGGGGACGGGACTATCCGGCAATTCGGCAGTTTACCGTTTTTCTAGAAAACCGAGTGGGTCAACTCTTGGAAGTTGTGCGACGATTTGAAGGCACCGGCATTCGAATTGTTGCGCTTTCCATCAACGACTCCGCCGAATGCGCCTTCGTAAGGTTCTTGGTAAGTCATCCTGAACGTGGCCGAGAAATACTTGAGCGTGCGGGCCTGGCAATCATCGAAAGCGATCTAGTGGCTCTTGAATTGCCTAGCGGGAATCAACCGTTGCTGCAAGTCTGCAATGCGTTATTGCAGGCCGAGATAAATATTGTTCAGGCCTATCCAATCTTAACCAATACTGGAGCTCGCCCGGCAGTAGCCATTATGGTTGATAATACCGATTTGGCCCTCGATGTCCTCGCCAAGAAGGGCTTCACGCTATTATCCGAAGGTGATTTGCTGGACGCGACAGAGTAAGGCGAGCGGCAGAAATAGATCTACCACTCCTAACCCGAAGCGTAAGCGAGGGACCGAACAAGAATCCCTCACTTACGTTTCGGGTTGGGACGCTTATTCCTGCCGCTCGCCTAATTTGAAGTCGCCGGTGGCAGTCGCCAAGGCGATCGTTACTAACTATAAACTGAAAAAGGCAATAGACATGACACACAAACTGGCGCTGACGTTTCTTGCTTGCATGTGGTTGCTAATTGGCCAAATGAAGGCCGACGATAATCGAACCCAAATGTTGATCTCCGCAGAAGATTTATCCAATCTCATTACACGCGGGTCTGCAGGGCTGCTGATCTTGGATGTTCAAGCCAAAGAGAAATATGATGCTGGCCATATCAAAGGCGCTCGGTGGTTGGATCTGGCAAAATGGCGCGAACAAGCTACAAAATCCAATGGCATGCATGACGCTCCCGCCTGGAGCGAATTATTGGGACAATCCGGCATTCATAACGAACAGACGATCGTATTGGTCGGGGATAACCTTACCGATTCTGCTCGGGCATGGTGGTTATTGCGCTATCTTGGATTCGAGGGTGCTAAATTGCTCGATGGGGGTTACACCTATTGGAATGCCCAAGGTTTGCCGACAACTCCCAATATGCGACCCATGATCGGTACACAACCAAAGATTAACTTTGATGGGGCGCGATTGGCCGAATTGAGCGACATGAAACCGGACAGCGTAATCAGCTGCCAAGTGGTTGATAATCGCAGTGACGGCGAGTATGCCGGAACAGTTTCGCGCGGTGGTCGAGGTGGCCATGTACCGGGTGCTAAACACCTGGAGTGGACCAAATTCCTAAAGGAGGATGGTCGATTCCTTGACGCGGATTCGTTAGCGGAAGTCGTTCGATCGGCTGGCATTGAGCTCGACAAGCCTATGGTCGCACACTGCCAAACGGGCGGTCGCAGCAGCGTCGGAGTCTTCGCACTGGAACTGGCCGGCGGGAAGGATGTAAAGAACTACTACAATGGTTGGAGCGAATACTCCGTAGACGATTCTGTGCCGGTTGAAAAATAGCCGAGGCCATTCACTAGTTTTACAGCCACCAGTGCTCTGCTACTGTCACGCCATGACATCTGGCTTGGGTGCGTACTCAGTGACTTGGTGCGTAATTTCGATTTTCCAGCATCAGTCGGAAATCTCATAGTTCGTAATGACTTGATCTCCGACTTGGCTCGGATCGAATGCCCCAGAACTTACAGGATGGGGAATTTCTACGGCCGAGGGGTTGGAGCGTGGGGCAAAGAAACGCCCCCTTTCGGTTCCGTCCTGGTACGCAGCTCCCACCCAAGGGCCTTCGCTCAGATTCACTAAGTTGTAATTGAGTAAGGATCCTTTTTCGCGATGAAAGTTACGAATCGCCAGCTGATAATCTGTCAGCGATCGGTAGTACGCGCTTCGGCTACCAGCCAACTGCTGTTGAGCCTGAACTAGGAACGAGATATTGTCTAAACCTTTGTCAACGCGTATGCGGCGTGCTTCTACGCGTTGCATATCCGATGAATAACGGTTGTAGTTGGATTGTACCAGCGCAAAAGCCCGGGCAATTTCACGAGTAGCCGTGCTGAGATCATGAGAGATTCTTAGTTCCTGCTCCTTTAGAAGCGCCTGCTCTTTGGCCAAATTCCACCTGGCATTGGTAACACCGGCACTCGCCTGGCGGAGGCCCACCGGCAATGAGAATTCCCAACCGGCTTGCCATTCTTGATAATTACCTTCCAAAATGCTCTGGTAAACCGTTTCAAATTCGTTGACAGAATTCCGACTGCCAAACATGTGATCACCCATACCACGCCAGCGGTACAACCCCAGGAAGTCGAGTGTCGGGCGGAGATTCATGCGGGCTGCAATCATCTCTAATTCGCGACGCTTTATATTCCATTTTTGGCGCCGAATTTCTACTCGCTTGGTAACCGCGTCATGAATTGCAGAATCCCAATCAAAAACTATCTCGCCTTCCATGGGCTGACTAATGGGCTTCAATAGCTCGCCATCCGTGGGAGCAAGACCCATGAGGTACCGCAATCGCTGCTCTGCAGCATAGAGCCCATTGGTACCAGTGAGCGCTTCTTTGAGATTCACATCAAATTGATAAAAGGAAGCCTGCGCCTCTGCCACGCTAGCCGCATCGCCACCTGTAAAACCAACTCGCTCGAAATCCTTTACTCGTTGCCAGGTTCTAAGTGCCCCATCGCGTCCGATGACAATCGATTCTAAATTGTGATAGGAGTAAAACAGCTCCCAATAGGCCGATTCCAAATCATTTATGTAGTTGATGATCCCGAGCTCAAAATCTGCTAGCGAAATATCTTGATTAATGCGTGCAATCAACACACCACCATATTGGCCAACCCCTCCGTTCGGTCCGGCAATCCGGTTGTACTCAACACCCGCTCCTTTAAGCAACGGTTGGCGGTACTCTGCTTCAAACCAGCCTATGAAGGAACTCGGAAACAATCGGTTCGGCGTATTGGGGTAGCTGTAATTGATGACGTGTCGAGCTGCAAATCGAGCCCCAGTGGCCGTTCGTTTGCTGATGTCGAAGTTGAATACGGCCGCATCCTCTTGCGTACTGAAGACTTGGAACTGCGATAGAATTGGGTTAACCGCGATATTGTTCGGTCGGTTGTTCTTTTGCCAATAAAGTTGCGAAACGACTTGCGCGTCAAAAGCCGATAAGGCGGCTTCTACGCTCGATTGCGGATTTGATTCCGATATCGCTGGATCTAACATCGTTCGCGTACCAGCGGGAGCGGTTACCACGCTGCCTCCCAAGGTGCGCAGGACCTCTCCACTCCCAAGTGCCATTTGAATAACTTCGTCCAACGAAATATCGCGCGTTTGCAAGTCGTTCGGATTCTCTAGGGTGAACGGCTTCGGAGTCGCAACGACTTCTGAGTCGAGACAAGATTGAACATTCGGGTACTCAATTTGCGTCGCTACGCCGGTGTTGTAGCTGGGCTCACAATCCCAGGTTTGGGTGAAATGGAAGTTCTTGCTGGTCGAACAACCAGTTCCTGCCAACAGCGCGAGTAGAAACCCGAATTTGCGGCGGTATTTTGAAGGGCGCATCCGAAATCGTCCTTTGAGCTTATCGCTTGGTCCGAGGTGCAAAGTGGCGATCGGTTCAAAGATTTCAGGGGAGCTCGGGTAATCGGTACATACGTACGACTGCCCGTACGAATGCTACCCATTACGAACGATACTTTGATTCCGATTATTGCAATCACTGCAATGGTTATCGGACAATGATTCGTTGCAACTAGACCGATGCACTTGCTCCGCGCCGCAAGTACTTGTGCTATCACTGATGAATTCAGCACAAACCGTACAAACTACCAAAGTGCTGTTAAGCTGGGCAACCTTGGTGGTTGAGACCTTTTGTCTATTTTGCAGCAGCTATCCCTCAATGGCCAATAACCGAAAAACAGATAGCATCCGCTGTCGTTGATTTCAGAGGCTCAGGCCACAAAAAAACGCTGTTGCCCCCTAAGGGCCTCACGTCTATTAGAATCCAAGGGCCTTAAGCGCGTTGCAAATGCATAAATGCAGCAGAAGTCAGTCGTTGATAACAACCAAATAAAAGGCCAGCAAAAAGCAGGTCACCGAACAGACTGCGCACTGCAAACGGCAGTGCCCGCACGTAGCAGGTAAGCAAGCCGTCAGCAGTCTGAGCATAACCCATTAGCGGATCTTGCCAGCACGCGAAATTGGTCACCAAAAAGAATATGACCGTACTACCTATCGAACCGGCAACCACGGAACCAAAGGAAACTCTCCCGCGGATTGCTCGCCCCAAAACTGCCGCCAATGCCATTGAGAAATAGACACACAACATCGTATTGGCGTCATAGAATCCCATCCCAGGAACGCCCATGATGTGCCCCAGGATATCGCTTGCTGCCATTGCACCAAATGCCAAAACAATACCGACAATCCCCGACAAATAGCAGCCCGCAAATAGCGCCAAAGCTGCGACAGGCGTAACATTGCTTGGATGGGGCATAAACCGCAATAGTACGGCAATAGTAAAAAAGGCCAACGTCAAAATACGAAGTGCTTGTTTATTCATGTTTTCAGTCCGTGATGACGTCCGGCATAGCGGAGGCCAATAGTTATACCTGGGTTCAACGATTATACCTGCTGTTCAACCATGACGGTTGTTCAACGACTAGTTTCCATCGTATAACCGTTTAGGCAGTTCCGTAGCATGGACAGTGAAGCGATTGGATTCACCCTCTACAGGCGTCGTGCGACTCGCACTCAAGGTAACGTGACCACGCGCGGAGTTCAAGGCGTGAATGGCCTGTTTGCAGAGCCCTAACTGTCACCAGCAGAGTCGGGGGTGACGGATTCATTGGAAATGGCTGGAAAGTGCGCGAGCGGGAACTGCCTTTTGACTCTATCCGCAGAGAAATTTCCTGTGATACAGAAGTTTTCTGTGATCAAAGCATTTCCTGAATTCTGTCATTTCATGCGATGGCAGAGGAGCCTTTCATTGCGAACCGCTGAACCAGCACACTATTACTAATTCGGTCCAGAAGGAGGCTAAAAAGGACCAGCCCAGAAGAGGGTCGCCTTAGCCAGGGCTTCTGTAACAATTGCTCGCGAGTCGTACGGCAGATTATCGCGCAGAACCGGTGCACAACTACCAGCACGAAAATGCCCCAGCGCATATCGCGGGCAGCATTCGGGCTGCAGAGTTTTCAGGTAAGGATAAAGTGGAATTGTTCCAAAAAAACGTACCCCTGAAAAAATCGGTTGTGCACACCCCCACCGCACATGACCATGGCGCTCAAGCATGGCGTCTTCAAAAAACAGAGGGTAATGGAATACGTTGCTGGCTTGCCAATTTACTGAGTGGGGTGTAGCGCCCCGCGAATGTCCGGTTGGCAAAGACACAGGACCATTTGATCGATCTTCCCAAGCCGTCTTCGGTGTTTCACCCGACATCGATAGATTAGCAACCACGATATTTGATGTTAGTGGACGTATTTCCGAAGATTCAGTTCCACTTTGTCGCGCATCCTGGGATTGTAGTAGCAGCACCTCCGCGACCCGCATGATGGGCACTTCGTCAGCCACGTGCTGGGCTTTGGGTATTGCCCCTTCGGAAAGCGATTGTGATGAAACGAGTTGTGCTAGCACTTGCCGCTGCTTGGAAGCTGAATCTGGCAGGTCCTGAGCAGGCAACTTTGAGTTTTCCAGCAAAACGCACGGAATAAGGTAACACCCAAAAAGTATGGCTCGCGTTGCGACGGACATGCCAACCCTCCTCGTCTATTCAATGGAACTCAGTCTTGACTGAATTCGGTCTTAACGACCGTTTGGTAGTCAATCCGATACAAAAGTTCGGTTCCTTACGGTCCGAATCTTCAATACGCTTGCTGTGGTAGCCATAATCGTCACGATAAAGGTGTCCCATGGCCCCGACCTACCGTCACAAATGGAATAATTTCCCCAAGAACTGCGAGCCTGAAGATTGTTGCCATTCCTCGCAATTTGCCTTGCCCTTTAAGTCTACTTTCTTGTTACTTACTTCCAATGATAACGGCATGACATCCGGCCCCTTAATCCGACTTGAGAGCGTTTCCAAACACGTCAAGGGAAAAGCTATTTTGGAACACTTGAGTTTCGACGTGAGTGCCGAGGGTATTCTCGTCCTGCTTGGACCCAATGGTGCGGGTAAGACGACTCTCTTGCGTTTGATTGCCGGACTCGAACCGGTAAGCTCGGGAACAATACTGTTTTGTGGCCACGCGCGCGATCGTGCTCCCCATCTTCGCAACTTGGCCTATGTGTCACAAGACTACGCGTTGTACCCTGGACTCACTGTCGAACAAAACTTGACAACCAGTCTCGTGCAGCTTGGAATTCCAAGATCTGAAACTCGATCAAGAGTGCAAGACGCTCTGCTCAAATTCGACCTAACCTCCCTGGCAGAGCGGTTACCGGCAGAGCTATCTGGTGGTCAGGCGCAGCGTACTGCTTTGGCCAAAGCTGTCATTCGACGTCCCAAACTGTTGCTCTTGGACGAACCGCTAAGTCAATTGGATGGGCCTCTAAAATTGGAGTTGCGGAAACTAATTCTGCAGATACAGCGAGAATTTGGATTGGCAATGATCGTTGTTACACATGACGCGACTGAAGCACTTAGGCTTGGCAATCAAATGGCGATCCTTTTCGAAGGAAAACTAATTCAGCACGGTACACCCACGGACCTCTACGCACGCCCTGCTAATCGAATGGCGACTGAAATTCTTAGCCCCCTTGGTGTTACTTGGTTGCAGGCATCTCAATTCCGAGAACCCTGTACCGAACAGTCAACGATGTTGTTGAACACCTCGTGTTCAACTCGATGGATTGGTGTGAGACCCGAGAGTTTTGAGGTTCGCCCCACTGCAGGACCGATAACTTCACTACCAGGGCTGGCAATTCGAGGTCGAATTACAAGTCAACAGTTTATTGGTTTCGGTCAGCTATCAACCTTGCAGAATTTCGAGCGAGGACTGAACCTCTTAATGCTCGTATCGGAACGGGTCTTGCCCGAGAATGCTGACCAATGGTGGTTTGCACCAATCGAAAAATTAATTTTTGTAAACGAGTAATGTTCCTATCGAGTGTAGGAGGTGGGCGAATACCTGGGGTCGTTTCGGTTAAGTTTTTTTCTACTAACCTTTAACTGCACCAACTTTGGCTCTCGTGACGGGCAGTTAGCTCCACGCCTGGAAGAGCAACCAAGACAACCGTCGCTGCCCTGAGTCCACTGCCGCACGAAAATTCGTAACGTCGTGGCTAGCGCCAAGCCTACAATGATCACCGCGACAATTATCTGCCAATCCATAGATCTCGTTTCTCAGTACGAAGAGGGTTAAAGCAAACTGCACCTAAGAGTAGCATAGCTTCGTTCAATTGCGACTCGCCTAAGTTTTCTTGTGAACCCTAAATTAAAGGCGGCTGCCAATCTGAAACGTCAATAGCGCACCCAGGTACGCAAGCGTGGTCATATAGGCAAAAGTAAACATCGGCCATCGCCATGAGTTGGTTTCACGGCGAATAACCATCAGTGTAGCAGCGCATTGGGCGCATAGTGCAAAAAACACAAGAATGGAAAAGGCCACAGGCATCGAATAGACCATCTTTCCGTCGGGCCACCTGGAGCGTGCCAACGCTTGTCTCAGATTCGCATCTTGCTCATCAACATCTCCGCCCAACGAATAAATCGTGCCAAGGGTTGCAATGATCACTTCACGAGCCGGAAACGATGCAATGACTCCTATGCCGATTCTCCAATCCCAACCCAGGGGACGTACGACTGGTTCCACTATTTTTCCTGCAGTACCAAGCAAACTCTGTTGAATCAACTGGCTGCTTAATTGCCGTTTTTCGCCCTGCAATTGCACAAGT
>JAGQOY010000097.1 GCA_020427005.1 Planctomycetales bacterium | reverse complement strand
GATCGCAGATGAGTGGGCTAAACCGGAATTGGGAAGTGGGTGCGTAAAGATTACGCCGGCTCATGATCCAAACGATTATGACGTAGGCCATAGAGCCGGACTGCCTATGATCAATATCCTAAACCCAGACGGCACTCTAAACGCAGAATCAGGCAAGTATCAAGGGCTTACTATCCGCAAGGCACGCACCCAGGTCGTTGAGGATCTAGAGGCTCTAGGATTGATGGTAGAGATTGAAGATCGCGAAATTGATTTGGCGCATAGCGACCGCAGCAAGACGCCCATCGAACCCTACTTGACCGACCAGTGGTTCGTGAAGATGGACCAATTGGCTCAAAGCGCCATGGAGGCTGTTACGGATGGTAGAGTGAGAATTATTCCAGATCGCTACGCCAAGGGGTACTTAGACTGGCTGAGCGAAAAACGTGATTGGCCAGTTGGAAGACAACTATGGTGGGGGCACCAAATCCCAATTTGGACTCAACAGTTTTCAAATTCAGCTGCAGCCCGCACTGAGGCTTCTCGTTTGAACTCTCTGCCTGCGGCGATCGCTGGGGATTTGCGAGCCGAAGTTGAAGAACCAGACCTAGTCCATGCATGCATACGGCAGGAGTCGGACAATTCCCTGGCGAGTGAATTGGAGGCCTCGGGTTACGTGCGTCAGGAAGACGTTCTTGATACGTGGTTTAGTTCAGCGCTGTGGCCACACTCAACCCTCGGCTGGCCAGAAAAGACACCTGAGTTGGAGTATTTCTATCCCACCAGCACCTTGATTACCAGCCGCGACATTATCACCCTCTGGGTCGCGAGAATGGTTCTCATGGGACTGAACAATATGGGACAAGTTCCCTTTCGTGAAGTCTACATTCACCCGAAGATTTTGGATGGGTTTGGAGAAACGATGTCCAAGAGCAAGGGAAATGGCGTTGATCCGATAGACGTCATCGACAAATTTGGACCCGACGCGTTAAGACTGGGGCTGGCCTGGCTAGCAACGGAAATGCAAGATGTACGTATGCCAGTTCAGTTCGAATGCCCCCACTGTGAAACGGCGATCAATCAAACCAAGCAAAATCGCGAGTTACCCACGATTTCTTGCCCCAAGTGCAATCAATCGTTTTCAACGCAATGGGCTCGCACGCCACAAGACAAAGCCCTAAAGAAGGCTCCAGTCGTCAGTGAACGATTCGAGGTTGCACGGAATTTTTGCAACAAGCTATGGAATGCGGCCCGTTTTGCGATGCTCAATCTCGAAGGATTTAAGCCACAGAATTTGGCAATAGACCAACTACCACTGGAGGACCGATGGATTCTTTCTCGACTTTCTACCACAATTCAACAGGCCAGTGAAGCAATCGAAAACTATCATCACAGCCATGCAGTGCGTCTGCTGTACGATTTCGCTTGGGATGAATTCTGTAGCTATTACGTCGAAATGGCTAAACCGCGTTTACAGGCAGCGACGACTCGCGCGCAAACTCAACAGGTATTGATCCATGTGCTCGATCAACTACTAAGACTACTTCATCCCGTCATTCCATTTATTACTGAAGCCATCTGGCAACAGCTGGCGCAATTTGGTGCTACGCGTACGATCGGAGGGCGGGCAGAAGACCAAATGTGGCTGATGCGATCGGAATGGCCGACACCTAACTTGAGTCACCAAGACCCAACGATGGAAGCTCAGTTTGCTCGATTCGCATCGGTGCTCGGTGCCTTGAGAGAGATTCGGTCGCGACAGAATATTCCTCCGAAAGCGGAATTACCGTTCACCGTCACGTGCGATTCAGCGACGGCTACTCTACTGGAACCCATGGCACCCTTTTTCAAGTCTTTGGCCGGTGCCCTGCCAACAGGCCTGGGTAGTGGCTTTGCTACGCCCGATATGGCCGCTACGGCAAGTGTCGAGGGTATGGAAGTGACCGTTGATTTAGGACAATTCATTGACGTCGAAGCAGAGTTAGTCCGCAATCAAAAACTATTTGAGAACCTTTCCAAGCAAATCGCCGGCAAGCAAGCCAAATTAGGCAACGAGAGCTTTGTAAGCCGCGCTCCGGTAGAAGTAGTTGATAAAGAGCGTGCGTCCCTGGCTGACCTCCAGCAACAGCTATCAACTGTTTCAACCGCTCTGGAAAAACTCAGCGCTTCCAAATAGTACTTCTAGGTAAGTTCCGCGGACCGAGCTAGATGTATGACAAGGCGAGACTCCGAAATCAAGAAACGCGATGCACCAACGCTGTGACACGATTTTCCCTCTCGGCGATTCTAGGTACGAAATATGAATACTCGGTTCGCGGAACATACTCGCGCCCAGAGTCTGCAAGGACAGCACGATCCGAGTTAATTAAGATTTCCGCTTGCGGTTGAAACGTTACGGGTGTTCAATATAGTTGCGTGAACCGCGAAGGATTGCTCTGCCTGCCCAAGCCGCCTGAGCTGCATTTTTATCGATACTGTCTACTTCATGAACAACTTAGAACTACAACGAGAATTTGACAGAGTTTGCGACAAAATATATACAGGCGAGCGACTCAATTTTGATGATGGCCTATTGCTGTTTGATACGCGAATTCCGCTAACACAGGTTGGCGCACTGGCCAACTGGGCTCGCGAGAAAAAACATGGAAATGTTGCCTACTACAACATCAATACACACCTGAATCCAACCAACGTCTGTATTTATCGCTGTCGTTTCTGTGCCTTCCGTAGCGACTTGCGGGACCCCAAGGGCTATGCTGTCTCTGAAGAACAAGTATTGGCCCGTGGCCAGGAGGCCTTTGACAATGGCTGCACCGAAATGCACATCGTCGGCGGCTTGCACCACCAAAAACCCTATGATTGGTATCGCGGAATCCTAGAGTCGCTCAGCCAACAGTTCCCTTCCATTCATTTGAAGGCTTGGACGCCGGTTGAAATCGACTGGTTTGAATACCTAACCAAAAAAACCACGGCCGACGTACTTGATGATCTGCAATCTGCAGGATTGGGGAGTTTGCCGGGCGGTGGAGCCGAGATCTTCCATTCCGAAATACGAGATCAGATTTGTGAACACAAGGCCGATGCACGCAAGTGGTTAGAGATTCATCGAGTCGCTCATGGATTGGGATTGCGTAGTAATTGTACCATGCTCTACGGACACCTCGAACAACCGCTGCATCGGGTGGATCACTTGTTACGACTTCGCGAACTGCAGGACGAGACGGGAGGCTTTCAGACTTTTATACCCCTTGCCTTTCACCCCGAAAATACGAATTTAAAAAACATCCCCAAGCCGTCTAGTTTAGTTGACTTGCGAACCATTGCAGCATCCCGGTTATTGCTGGACAACATTCCGCACATCAAGGCTTACTGGATCATGCTGGGGATTGAAACGGCGCAGATAGCCCTACACTACGGGGCAGATGATATTGATGGCACAGTACGTCATGAACTCATTTACCACGACGCCGGAGCGACGACTCCGGAAATGCTGACAGTAGAACGCATTCGCCAATTGATAACAGAAACTGGACGACAGCCCATTGAGCGGGATACTCTTTACCGCAAAATCTATCGTGATCCAAACGATTTTCGTTCATGGCAGGTCGGCGAACCGGTGGAAGTTATCGCATCCTAACGCAATAACAAGCTGACTTCGATTTTCGAAAGCTACCATCCAGTTTTTGGGAGTTGATCTGCTGCGAAAATCTTGTAATTGATTGCCTCCCATTCGGTCAAGCGAGCAAAAGTCCATTCCTTCCCTGTTTTTGAACTGTCATGATGCCACCTGTCGTCTTTGCCGTTGGGGATCAGGTCATCCGAGATTGCCCCTCCACCCCTAATTGCGTTTGCTCTTTGGCTTCGCGCGAAGCTCAACGGATTCTGCCTTTAAGGTTATCTACACCCGATGCCAAGCTGATTGAGAAAGTTGCAAGTGCATTGAATTCGATGCCAGGGACACGTGTCGAATGCCAGACAGATTATTACCTACATGTAACTTTCCGCACTCGCTGGCTGGGCTTTGTCGACGACGTCGAATTCATTATGGATGCGCCGCGAAACTTAGTCCACCTTCGCTCCGCTTCGCGGCTCGGCTACTCTGATTTGGGGGTAAATCGTCGGCGCATGAACTCCATTACAGAATTGCTTTCGTCTCAAATCCCTGCCTTGCAATCCATCGAATAAATGCACCTAGTTATTTGCACTCTCGCGAGCTCGGCGGGCGGCAATGAAGGATTGTACGCATGCCACGACAAACAGGATGGAAAGCAGAACCATGCCCGAAACGCTGGTCCACTGGGCAGCGGTGACTTCTCCACCTGTTGTAGCTTTATTGATTAGCCGCAACAAGGCATAGCCGCCAAGTAGAGCGCCGAGCAAGCCAACACTTGCTGCCGCATGCATGGCATGCATGCGCAATTTAGGATTCAACGCCACTGCGCCACAGATAATCAACAGCACTCCCTCGATAGTCGGTATGTACATCGTCATGCTTTTGGCTTGTCCACTCAGGAGAATAGCGAGCAGAGTGCAGCCACCGAGCAAGATACCGTAAACGAACGCAAACTTTGCCATACGAGAGCTCTTTCAATGTTCTTCAATTTGAGTACTTACTTCCCTGAAAACTTTGGCGACGTTCCAAAGTCTCTCGCAATGCTTTTTGCACGTCACCCTTGCGCAAGCACCACTGGGGAGCAATTAGATTCTTAGGCGGCGCGTCACCAATGATGCGCTCAATCACCATGCTAGGCGGTAGTTGCTCTAAAAAATCTGCCACCAATTCGATGTATTCTTCCATCTCCAACATCCGCACTTCGCCAGCCGCCAATTGGTCTGCCAACTTCGTGCGATGAACGGCATATAAATTGTGCAGCTTGACGCTATGAGGGTTCCAGCGGGCAACTTGTGTAGCGGTCTCCATCATCATAGCGTGACTCTCCCCCGGCAGACCAAGAATAATGTGCAGTCCGATTTCAAAACGTCGGCCTTGAACTCGCTGCATGGCCTGATCGGATACATCATTCAGGTGCCCTCGATTCATCCATTCCAAGCTGGCATTGTGAATGGTCTGAACTCCCAGTTCCAATGAGACGTAGGTCCGAGCCGCAAATTCATCAATGAGATCAAGCACTTCATCTGGAATACAATCAGGCCGCGTGCCAATCACGAGACCGACAACTCGTGGATCTTCCAAGGCGGTTTCCCACAAGGTACGTAACTTTTCTAACGGCCCATAAGTGTTTGTGGCTGGTTGATAGTAGGCGAGGAACATTTCGTTTTCGTAACGTCTCTGTAGTCGCTCGATCCCTCGCTGAATCTGAAGTTGAATTACTTCTCGTTTGACTCTGCGGCTGGGGCTGAACGCCCGATTATCGCAAAATGTACAACCACCTTTGGTGACCGTTCCATCCACATTTGGACAGGTGAATCCTCCATCCAAACTTATCTTTTGGACCCGTCCACCAAATCGATGCTTCAAATGCAGATAAAGCGGATAGTAGCGATAACCCAGATTCTTCCAGTCAACGCGAAAAGACTCCCGCGTTGGAGGCGTTTTGAAGGGATCGTCTTGACTATGCGGCTGAAAAATTGACGATTCCATCGGCTGTGCGTAAAGTAAAAGTTTGAAGACATTATGCCGTAAGCAAAGAAACGGCTACGGCAAATCTCGAATAGAATATGAAACTGAATTCGCCATCGGAGTGGCACAGCTGCTTATGTAAATAATTTTATTCGTTGGCTGCAGCACGGAAAGGCGAAACAGGACTCATTTCCATTTTTACAACCAACAGGTATCTATCGGAGAGTTTTTCATGACCAGTTACGGTCAACTGGTGCCCTCTGGAGGTGGCGACACAATCGATCTAACGAAGGACCGCTTGGTTATTGGACGACGCGAGTCTTGCGATATCGTTCTCCGATTTAACAATGTCTCTGGCCAACATGCTCGCATGACGCTAGAGCAGGGCTATTGGTTCTGTAAGGATTTAGGCAGTACGAATGGCACCAAGGTAAATGGATTTCGAATCAGTCGTAAGCGGTTGGACCCTGGTACAACAATCTCGTTTGCCAAACACGCTTACACGATCGAGTACAGCCCCGAACAACTAGGGGCGTTTGGACCTCCCCCGCCAGACGATGACCATATCGAGGAAGTCCTGCGCCGCGGACTGTTGGACCGTGCCGGCCTACAGCGCCGTGACGAGGAACACAAGTTCCAGAACCGCGACATGCTAGAAGATGATTCGTAAACTTACCCTCCCGAAAAAAGGGGAGGGATTTAGTGATTCGTGCGTCGTGTTTACCGGGATTGGCCAGTGCCTTAACCCTTAGGCATCATGCAACATTCGACTCACGATTCAATTTTCTCTTCTGAAACTCGTTACGCCATCTGCTAATTCTGCAAAGGATTATCAGGCGAGGCGGAGACCAGTTTGGACACGTCCGGCTCGGCTCGCGGGGCGTACTTGAAAACCTTTGCGGTCGCATAGCGTTAGGATGGATGCGATGAAATTTTTGGCATCGATGAACAGGGTGAACAGTCAATTGCAGTACGTGCCGTGAACCGAACAGGACATTGGGCGGCGGTTGGTTGATCTCGAAGAATTCGATTTTTGATCGGCAGGTGACTTACTTACAGAGTGTTAAGAGCAGTCTGCTGGCAATCATCGGGTTCAGCAAAAGAATATTACAGGGATGGACTGGATGTGCAGGATGCAAATAAAAGGCAAAAGCGTCCAGAATATTCACCACGATGGAAAAAATCTGGACAGACTCCCCTCGGCACGCGTCTTGCAATGGTGAGTACTTGAGTAGAAAATGGGTGGCTCTCCGCCAAAACGACAGATACTGGGCACTCAATAATGATCGTGTATTAGTGGGTACTCAGTCCGTCAACCTGGGGGCTATGAACTTAGGTTGAGTTAGAAGTGTCGGGAATGGCAGAGCAAGTATACGGGGGCGAATTGGATTCGACCGGGTAGTTAGAAGTGAGGGTTGCGTGTCGTGGTTGGTCAGTTGGCCACGTTAAAAGCTGACTAATAAATTTAGTTGCAGATGCAAATCTAGCACTGGCTGCTTAAATAAAGTAGCCCTGGCTGAGGAGGTTCGCCGGAGACGTCCGACTGCCAGCCGCAAATCCGGATCGTCTTTTACCGTGTAGGGCACGTAGAAGATTAACTAAAGCTCCCTGCTGGCTTGGGACGTAGCCTCGTCGATGGGCGACGAAACAAGTGAGACTTAAATTGTCGAATACACACGTAGACGCTTTCATGGAAATATCGCGGGACGCGGGTTCGATTCCCGCCGCCTCCACTAAAGGCCGTTTGTGAGAATTCACAAATGGCCTTTTTTCATTGGTTTTGCGGAGTACCAGTGTGTAATATTTTCTCCCAGGGCTCTCATGCTAGATGCCCGCTTCGTTGACTTCTGAGGGGCGACTTGTTGATTTTGTTTTTCATTTCGACCACAGAATTCGTAACATAGCCTCAAATCAAGACGTGCCTAGGGCTGCAAAATGAGCCGCGTGTCCAGGAACTCCGCGTAGAAAATGATTCCATGGCCACCCTCTGGCTGGGCGGTGCTAACTAGGTCGAAACTTAGTTGAAATCCCGCAGAATCTGTAACGTGAGGATTCAATAACGAGGAATCAGATGGAGCGGAGCGCGTCTCAAATGTGCCTATCCTAAACATTGGTATCACATCGCCTGAATTCCTATGGATAACAATTCTCGGTCGGTTCTGACCGAGCGCACTCAATTCATCGAAGTTTATGGATAGACCGCCGAATACATGGACTTCGCTGGCCTGAGTTCTTCGATTTTGCAGTGCCAAGCAAACTGACCGCCAACCTGCGCTATGGCACACTATTAATCGGTACGCACTTTCAGGGACTCTATCCCCCGTACCTACGAAACTGTCCGGAAACATCGCAGTCAGAATTCCGCTCAACGCGTCAGGGTGCGGAAACACTTCATCGATCATGGGACCATGATAATATCGGTCTCCCAGGACTTCGCGTTCTTCAACGCTGGGTAAGCGCGCATGACCGGTCCCCCATACCCGAAGGATGCTTGGAGATCGCTGCTCGCTGCTCGCTGTTGGGTCGCTCAGGTAGAGTGCCTAGGTCTGAGTTCTCACGATATTCCTGCAAGACGGCCCTGCGAGTTAATTCCTGCAGGTCATCGGGTGACTGAATTGGCCCGCCAGGCTCAACGGAGTGTGCCAGGGTTTGCATTGCCAATTGGACAGTGCCAATCCTCGGCGGATGCCTCGCTCGCAGAGGCCCCGGCAACCTGCCACTCGACTGAGGCGTCAGCCCTCCACCTGCATCTGTACCAAAAACTCTGCAAGTTGGTGGTATCGACATCGGATTTCCTTGTAACAACTGGAGATTGTCCACGATGTAGTTGAAATAGGATGGCGGTTCCTCAGGTTCGAGCGGTGTAGGTTGGACTGTTTTCGACCACGAAAGGAGAAACCCGTTAAGGAACACGAATCGAGGTAGTGCTTGCAAGGTTTCGCGCGAAGAACAGCCAAAGAGGCAAGCTGCGAAGGCAATGGAAATTCAGTTGACGCTTGATCCAGTGGAAAGTGGTGACGAGCTACAACACTCTCTGACAGCAACGTGGCTGACGAAGAATATTTCGAGCTACTTCACCTTTGACAGCATGTTTGGGAAAGCGAATGCGTCCCGTCTTAGGATCGAATGCGGTAGTCAGTGTGGACTAAAACAGCCCACACGGTTGATTGAACCGCAGGGCTGCTACCTATTGATCATTCTCTAAAAGTAGTGATCTCGGTTTACGCCATCAATGGCCACCTCTGGTGAGACAACACTTCTTGAAACGTGTACCGGAACCGCAAGGGCAAAGATCATTTCGCCCCAACTTCTCTTCCAGCAACTTGTTGCCGTGAACTATCCTTTGGCCACGCTTGACTTTTGTTTCAGAAGGATAGCCCCGACGACGCTTGCTCATCGTCTCGAAAAAATGGTTGTTCGTCAAAATGTTCGTGGTTTGTCAATCGCATGATACACCTCCCGAGTTTATGGACGCCTTCCCAAGTTAGTGGACGCCGACAAAGACAAAGCGCGACCAACCAAGGTTCGCAAGGATTTTTTTCATAGGAACAACTGAATTCCAGCGGTAGTCTCGCAGTCTTTACAATCAGCCATCTGAAAGGTCGATCTTTGGCTGAGCGTTCTGAGTGGCGACACAAGCTGCAATGGAACCCGTTACTCGTTTGCTTGCTTCCGAACCGCCGTTGATGCCGTAAATCGCTAATAGAGAGCGAGCACGAGTCATGGCCACATAAAGTCCATTGGCAACTAGTTTACCTTCAGGAGCGACGTAGAGATCGACACAAGGGATAATGACTACTTCTGATTCGTAGCCCTTGTACGAATGCGGTGTCGTGGCAAGAAGCGTGTTGGCTCTGCGCTCAAAGGACTGGTTCTTCTGAAGCGACAATTCCACGCCGAACTTGGCAAGCTTCGGAGCCAGTTGCGATTCCAGAATTCGCCCCGCACCGCCATTGTAAATGACGCAGATGTCCGTCGGATAAATCCCATCCACTTCAATCAAGTGGCGCAGGTGTCGAGCAATTGCGGAAACCTCATGGTTACGTTGGTCGAAACAATGGAAGATGGGCTTTGGTCCTTCAATTTGACTGAAGGTTACGTCCATCCAATCTTCGAATTGTGTCATCATTCAGAAAGCTCATCGCTTTGAATGCGGTGGCGATAACGACTCGAGTGGCTGGGGCTACAAATATCCGATTGCTCCGGTCATTGCCTGTGGTTCTCAGCTCACCAATTTGCTTTCGAGTAAGTGCCTTCTCTTCCCACGAATCGAACAATGGAAGCTGCCCAACCAACCGGTCAATCTGGGAAAGGACTTCCGACTCTGTTCCCGCTAGCATGGAATCGAGTTGGCGGCCAACGAAAGTCTGATACGAAGCACCCTTGCCGATCCTCAGCAGTGTTTCGTTTTCCAGTTCGCCCGGGCAGACAGTCTTCGCCGCCTCGCCCAACGACAGCGCCACTGCATCCGTAGCCCTGTTGGTCGTCGAGACGATCAAAATGCGTTCTTGTTTGTCACTCAGAACTCGGGCCACTTGTTGGCCAGTTGTCCATGTCTTGCCAGTTCCCGGTGGTCCCCACAGTACGCTCCAGGAATGCTGCCACCAATATTGTAGATGTGGAAGCCCAACCGCCTGGTGCGAAACCTCTGGATGAATGTCGCCTTCGGAAGCATTCAATCGTGCCGGAAGCTGGTCTCGAACTTGTTCAAATCCATCGCCGTTGTAGACCTCATCCATCACCGACAGGAACTCGAACGGACGCACAAAGAAGGGGCCGACTCTTGGAATCGCTTCAGGAACATCGAGAGCAAGGAACAAGCAACCATGCTGCTCGTCCACCTCGACAATCTCTCCCGACCAGAAAACATCCTCTTGATACTCGGCATCTTCCTTGAATCGGTCTGAGATGCTGGCGCCTTCATCGAGCGAACTTGGACAAAAGGCGATCGCGCCTTCCCATGTCCAATCGAACTCGACAGCCTTGCCTATGTGGATGATGCAGATCGTTCCCCGATCTCGCTCAGCGAACATGCTGACCTTGGCGCAATTCAATTGCTTCCAGCGAGAACTGTCGCGAAATTCCTGCCGCACTGCAGCGGCGGCATCTGAAAGTTGCTGTTTTACACCAGCCGGAAGCCGAAGGTCACATGAAAAGCGAGCAGGCAGGAACTCAGCGATTTCCGTCGATTTATCGTGCTCGAAATCCTCAGGCTCATCGTCCATGACACGTGCTACCTGCGGGTGCCGCAGCGTAGGCTGCTTTGCCTGTTGGAGTTCCGTATTCCTCGCCAAAGGTCATTCTGGCCCTTGCTCTTTTTTCCCATCGGTAAATTGTAGAGTCGTAGCACTGTGGAGTGCAACATGCCGGACAGAGCCTGAGTCCATTTGGTCCGACCACCGAGTGTTCGGCAACTTTACGGAAGACATCCGGCTAAGTGGTAAGTGGTAAGTGGTAAGTGGTAAGTGGTAAGTGGTAAGTGGTAAGTGGTAAGTGGTAAGTGGTAAGTGGTAAGTGGTAAGTGATAAGTGATAAGTGATAAGTGATAAGTGATAAGTGATAAGCAAGAAATTTACTCCTAAACCGATACCTTATTCCGCGTTCTGGTTTTTCCACCATTGGAGCCATGGTTCAGGATTGTCTTGGAATGAATTCCCAGACAGGCGTCTCAAGTGCTGATAGATCATGCCTCCTACATCATTTCCGGACTCCAGTTCTTCCATCAGGATTGGCAATGAATTTTGCCATCCAGACTCTACTATAGCCGAAACAGCCCAACCTCGAACTCGATCATCCTTGAGTAGGGGACGCAAACGCGGTATCGACTCTGGACGGCCAACTCGACCAATCGCCGATATGGCCTGCGTGCGGATCGACTCCTTTGTGTCGTCCATCAACACAAACATGGCTTCCAAATATTCCTTAGGCACGTCGTTGAATCGCAAGCAAGTCAAAGCATTCCGAATGTCCTCCACCGGATCTTTGGCCAATCGATCAAGTTGGGAAATAAGTAGATCTGGCGCCCTGTCACTCAAGCTACGCACGGCCCGGGTACGCAGGCCAGCGTCTTCGGACTGAGTAAACTCTACTAGTAGATCAAAATCCGGCCGCGTTTGATCGGTCAATGAAACGTTGATCCAACCAAAAAAACCTGCCGATTCGCTGACAATCTCGGGACGATTCGATCGCAATCCATCAGAAAATGCTTTCAGTACTGCCGGTGTCGAAAAGCGAGCCATCGCCAAGCCGATCGCATAGCGAACGTCGTCCTCCCCTTCCTCTAGCCATCTGTCTCGCAACGCAACGACAAGATCATCGGGTTTCTCCTTCGAGCATAAGCCGATCATTTCCGCGATAATTGCGGCGCGACGGCGAACAGCCGCTTTCTCGTCCTTGAGCGCTGCAGTCAGTACGGGAACTGCGCCAGTAATTTCCAGCAACGGATTCGCGGCCGGGACGACGCGGCTCCAATTCGGGTGCTGGATTGGATTGGTCATGTACGACGGAGGAGATTGAAATCGCCGGCTAAAGACGATCGGGTTCCTATGCAGCCAAGTTCTGAGCCCCAACGGCGGCTTCATTCCTGTGTCATCATTTAGACGCTCCGCGTCCAGAAGTATGCGACAAAACTCAGCGAAGGAACAATAGCTGAGTGCCCGACATAGAGCCTGTTGGTCGGCTGGCTCGGAGTCTGGTCGTGCCCAAGCATCGGCCATCCTACTGGTGAAGTAGGCTCGCCGCACTTCAGTCGGAAGTTGTTCAATTGCTCCCAGTTCATCGACGACCCATGCCATCCTAAGCAGCATCAAACGAGGCGACTCGGGTGTCGTCTTCTCCAATGGCCCGACCAATCTCTCCTTCTTCATTTCGAGCAATAGAAAGGGAATCATCGAAGGCCCCTGGGCAATCAACCGATCCCGTGCAGGGAATTCGCTCTGCCGAAGTTCGACTAAGAGTTCTCGGGCAATTTCAGCCAACTCCTGCTGACTCTTCATTGAGCTCTTGCGCTTGCGTGCCACGACGTAACCGTCCTTCACGCCGTCCCACCATTGCAGCCACTGCTGGGGTGTAAAGACGTGCTTTTGCCCAGTCAATTCCCATAGCGCGGACGTCGTGGCGAAAGTTGCCATCATCTGCGGCGTTTCCATCACAACTTGCGAGTCCGATTTTGACATCCTGTCCAGCAACTCGATCAACAGCGGTATGGACTGCTCGTTGCCGATGGACCGCAGCACGAGTGCCAAATGCCCTACGACGACAGGTCGCGTTTGCGGTAGTTGCTCATGGACCGCGTCGCGGGCCGATTCCCCCAATTCAATTAACCGCCTGACACGTGGATCGAGTTCCTCGGAGATAGCGAACCGACGATTCCAGAGTTCAGTGAATTCGGATTCTGGAGGTGCTCCTGGCCGCCAGAATATGCCACCGCCAGTGAGTAGAAAGTGCGAAACACGCGGTCCTTTGTCGAGTTGGCGCAGCAACTCCACAGGATCATTCACATTACTGACATCCGGCACATTTAGGTCTGCGGCTGAGATGAGCACGTTGTCATCCTGAAAAACAGTAACCACCGTGGGTGTCTGAGCATGGGCTGTTTCGCCTTCAATGATCTCATTCGAGACGTTGATCGTCACTCTTCCGGTCGTCAGGTTGCCTCTGAAGTCGCCGTCGACGGGGATAAGCACGTTTCCGTCGCCATCCTTAAGCATAAAGCTGGTCCCAAATCTCTCGGTCGCTTGAAGCAAATACTCGCCCGGTGGCGCAACCAGCCGCCGATGAGTCACATGATCGAACCTTTCCGCCCGTTCCTTAGTCGCTGCCAAACCGAGGTTCCCTGCATCGAACGCTACTACCTGTTGGGGCTTGAGCACTATACGAATCTCGGGCGTGACCCCAGTGTACCACGTGCTTTGGATACGAATGTCTTCAACGTCGGAGCTCGCTGCTCGAGCCAACGCATTGTTCGATGGTTCAGTTTCCTGACCTCTGACACGATCGACTGCCCCGCTGGCAAGCGTTGGATCGCTGAGCGTGCCAGGACGCTCCCTCGTCGCTTTGACGGGCAGTTCATTGAGCCACATCAGCGACGCCAATGTAATTGGCTTGTCGCTTACATTCTGCACGAACAGCCTGAGCGTCGGCTTTGTCCCATGGCTGAAACTCTTGAATGGTCCTTCAGGCACAACATCAAGCGCCGCACGCAACCCATCGACAGGCTCACCCCAAGCAAGCAATTTTGTAATATCCGGTTCAGATTCTGGATCATTTGTAGGATTGTCACTCAACTGCATGGCAGGAGCACCAATCGGACGATATCCTCGCTTCCGCACAGTAAATTCTACGGCCGGGGCTATAACCTCATTTGACTCGTTTTCAACGTCGCCGGTTACCGCCCCCAGATACCGTACGATTGCACGTTGCTTCCCAACCAGCGGTTGCTGCGACAACGAACTTATCCAGCGATTCGGTCGCAGCAGCATCTTGACCGACTGTTTCGGTTCCAGCACGGTCTGCAATGTTCCACCTTCCGAAATATCCAATTGTTTCGAGACTGGAATCAACTCCGGTCGCTCGATTCGATTGCCGGCCGCGTCGAAGTACTCAATCGAAAACAGGAACTGTCCAAACCAGTCACTCGTCCTCGAGTCTCCGAAGGTTTTTATATATCTAGATTTCCGTAACTTCACCGGCTTGTCCGATGCATTTACAATTTCCACTGCAAACGCGACGTCATCGAGCGAATCGAAATTCGTAACCGCAGCCTCGTCGGTCGACGCATGTACAGGCACCACCCGTGCTCGTAGGCCATGAGACTCCTCGCCGAATTCTCCAGGGCCTACGGCCGGTTGCTCACCAGTATCCGTCAGCATTGCATTTACTGCCACATTCGCATTGTCTCCATTGGCGGGTCGAGTAACCTGTGTGCTGAGAACAAACTGTTGCACCGCTATCAGCAAAGCAGCCAATAGTATGAGGAGTAGAAACGAGATTACGACGCCGGTCCCGGTTAGACGCAAAGATTGTTGGTTGGAATTGATCAGACGGCGGATACGGTATTCGAACTGCGTCATTGTCTGGCCGGTGGCTGCCAGCGTTGCCAGGTTGGGTTGCCGGGCAAGTGAACAGAGTTCAGCCATTTGCAATAGTGCATCGGCATAGCGCATCCGATCATAGCCACTAAAAACCACCAGGTCGTCACAGCAGGCTTCTCGTTCGACGCTTATCCGACGACTGATGAGCCATACGACCGGATGAAAAAACAATAGCGACTCAATCAATCTTTGTAACAAATTCATGAGCAGATCGTAACGCCGGATGTGAGCCAGTTCGTGGCTGACGATTGCCGCTGCTTGATCCGGTGCGAGCCCAGTCATCAACGATACTGGTAGCAGGATCATGGGGCGGATCACTCCAACTACCGTTGGCACTACGACTTTTTCGCAATACACAACGACCGGTTTGACTCTCAATCCAACTCGTCGAGACTGCTCTGCGATCAGCTCAAGCAACCGAGGATCATCAACCGGGTTTGCCATTTTTCTCAATTGTCGCCCGCCCCAAACTGCAGCCACCAACCGCATCAGACAGGCCAGTACGCCGACAACATAAGCCATGACGAACAGCGGAGCAATTCTTACAGTGAGCCGTGAGCCAATAACTCCCTCAGTCAGATGGCCCGCTTCCTGTGCCGCCACATGTGCCTGCGCTGCATATAGCTCATCAGGCAATCCGTTGCTTACTGGCTTAGCCGCTGAATCCAACGCAATTGGATCAACTCGCGGCAGCGTTTCAACCGTTTCGAATACCGAAGACTCCAAGACTGTACGAACTGTTTCGCCCTTGACATAGATCCTTGGCCAAGAGTCCGGCATACCCACAAGGGAAAATGTCAGTGTCACGCAGAAAGGCAAACTCGCCATCGCAACGACGTTCAGCACATACCTCGACGATGCTGAACGAAAACGCAGAAGCCACGTTCCAATGATCGCGACTGCGCCGATGGTCGCGCCTTGCCAGAGAAAATGAAGGAGAGTTACCAGCCACCGTAGGCACAGATCATCGGTTACCAGCCACAGCGATTCGATCCAGTTTGCGTTCATGACTTTTGCTCCCGAAGCTTGTCGTTGAAAGCACGTCGAAGTCGTTTGATCGTCTCGTCATCCAGCTCAGTCACGTCGAACAAGCTGAGCATTACTGCTTCGGCCGAACCATCAAATACACGCTTCAACAAATCACCCAGCATGCCGCGAGACACCTGTTTTTTACTCATCTGCGGTTGAAACCGATACGCCTTTCCTTCAACAGGATCCAACTGCTTCAACTGGCCTTTATCGACCATTTTCTGAAGCGTGGTAATGACCGAAGTATGGGCCAGGTCGCGACCACGTCCAGCCAGCGCGTCGCGAATCTCGCGGGCTGTACGGGGCGATTCGTCCCAAAGTATTTTCAGGAGTTGCAGCTCCAATTCCGTCGGAAAATCGTTGGCTGAGCGTGCCATAGCACCACCTTACTGAACACGAGCAGAAACTTTTCTATTTCCATAGAATTTACCGCATTACGGCAACGCAGGCCAGATCGTCTTCTATAATAATAGAAAATATTTTCGATGTCGCATGTCTTTGCCCTCTCGATAAATTAGGGATAAGGCATCCTCGGGATCTTTGCTCCAATTCTCAGAAATTCGCCCTTACCATCCCTACCTTGGATGTGCCTTTCGGACCAGACACTAGTCGCGACATCCTAGAATGACGATGCAAATTTGACAGCGAGCATGGGTAGAGATTCGCCGTCGAGGTCTTTACCGTTACGCCATCTCAAACCCCGGAATTGTCCCGTTGCTCGATCCGAACTCGCTAACGTCCGCGCCGAGACGCTGGAGGAACTGGACAAAAAGATTGCAGAGCGGTGGGTTTTTCCGTGGGTCGAACGCTAAGTGCTGGCCGTGGCGAAAGCCGCCCCCCGCCACGAGGATTGGCATGTTCTTGTTGTCGTGGCTACTGGCGTTGCCAAGGTTGCTGCCGAACAGCACGATCGTTCGGTCGAGCAACGTCCCACCTTGTTCCGGTGTATTCCTGAGCTTCGATAACAATTCGCCGAAGAGCTGCATCACTTGGAGTTCGACGATGCGCAGCTCGGCCAACTTGGCAGGGTCCTGGCCGTGATGCGAGAGGTTATGCCAGTCCTGTGTCACGCCTTGAATAGCCGGTACTGCGTTGAATCCGTTCAAGGCGAAGGTAATAAAACGTGTCGAGTCGGTTTGCAAAGCGAGATGCATCAGGTCGATCATCAGTCGTACGCGGTCGACGACTTCGACAAAGTTGTTGATGTCCTTGGGGGGATGGGCATCAACCACCGGTTTCGGGCGGCGAGCCCATTCCTGTGCCGCAAGCATCCCCTGTTCAACCTGGCGCACCGAACTGAAGTATTCGTCCAGCTTCTGGCGATCCCGTAGCCCCAGGCCCTTCTGAAAATCGTTTGCCTCAACCAGTAAAGTATCCATGATACTCCGGCCCTGTTTGAGTTGCTGGACTTGTACCTTGATCTCGGCGGGCGTCCCGGCAACAAACATCTTTTTGAAAAGGACGGAGGGACGCTGCTCCGCCGGGATCGGCACGCCACCGCGATTGATCGACATTCCGGTGTGCGACGAGGCAAGAACTAGCGAACCAAAGCGTGTGTCGGGGGCGAGCTGCTCGACTGCGTATTGGTCGAGCGAGATCGTGTTTTTGAAATTGTCCGCGCGCGGATGCGGCGCTGAAGTGAGATAACACAATTCCGCCGGATGTCCGCCATCCACTTCGGGATGCGAGAGGCCGGAGAAGACAGTTAGGTCATTGAGATATTCCTTGATCGGTTCCAGATACGGTGTCAACTCGTAGTCGCGTCCAGCCTTTGCCGGAAACAAGTTCGGTGTATGCAGGCCGAGCGTCGTGTTGATGCATATCATTCTCCTCGGCCGTTCGTCGGTGGCCGCTTGAGCCCGTGTGGGAGTCATTGCGTCTAGCAGTGGTAACGTCAGCGTAACACCAGAGCCGCGCAGAAACATGCGACGGGAGAATCGGCGATGAGTGCTCATGGTTGTCTCATTTCTTTTGAAAAAGGTCACTGACTACAATCGCATGGACGAGCGAGCGGAGTCCGTAATTCGACAACTTGGCTTCCGAGAGAATCTGGTTAACGGCCTTTCGATCGCTGAAACCAACCGGTTGTCCTGTCGAGTAGGTCACGAGTTTCTCGGTGAGGGAACGGGCAATCTGCTCGGGGTCGACAAGCAGCAGTTGCTTGAGTTCATTGAGATTAGAAAACGCACGACCGTCAGGTACAATCTCCCCGGCGTCGATCGGCTGGCCGAGGCCGTATTGCCAAGCTGCCAAATATTTTGCCAGCGGCCCGACCCGATTATTTACCCAATCCTTACGATCAGCGACCACTCGATAACGGTCCCGCCAGCCGCCGATGACATCGTAGTTCTCTAAGGCAAAACCGAGCGGATCAATGCGAGAATGGCAACTGTTGCAGTTTTCCGTCGCGCGGTGTTTGACCAATTGCTCGCGGATCGTGCTGGCTCCACGAATGTCCGGTTCGACGGCAGGCACATTCGGCGGAGGAGCCGGCACCGGTTGGCCCAGGATGCGATCGAGCACCCACACGCCGCGCAACACCGGACTGGTGTTGGAACCATTGGCGGTGACTTTGAGGACGCTGGCCTGAGTCATCACGCCGCCCCGATGGTACTCAGGCAGCAATGCAACTTTGCGGAATTCGACGCCATACACATCCGGGATGCCGTAGTGTTCGGCCAGCCGGCCGTTGAGCATTGCGAAATCCGAGTCGATAAAGTTTTGCACGCTGAGATTCTCTTGGAGCAACTCGTTGAAGAACAAACGTGTCTCGTGCAACGACGACCACTGCAACAGTTCTTCGAACTCCGGGTACAGCAGCTTGTCAGGTGTGGTGGCGTCGATGTCGCGCAGGCTCAGCCATTGGTCGGTGAAGTGCTCGGTAAAGGCCCGCGCCTTCGGATCCTGCAGCATGCGTTCGACCTGTGCATGCAAAACCTCCGGCTTGTGCAACTCGCTTCTGCTAGCCAGCGATAATAGCATCTCGTCCGGCATAGTGCTCCACAGGAAATACGATAAGCGCGACGCGAGTGCGTAGTCGTCAAGCGCGTCGCCATCGTCCGCCGATTCACGAAAATACAGAAACTTCGGCGAAGCCAACACGGCCTTGAGAGCGGCTCGTAATGCAGTCTCGAACGACTCGCCCGATTCCAGCGATGCCGCGGCGAGCGCCACGAACGGCTGCTCTTCGCCTTCGTTCAGTGGTCGCCGGAACGCTTTCGGCAGGAACTCCCGCACCAGTTTTTTGGCATTCTCCAGTGTGCCGCGTTTCGGATCAACGTCGCCGAAAACGCGGCGAAAACTGCGAGTGGGCCAGGCTTCGGGAAACGGTCCTTCGACTTCCATCCAATGAATGTGAAGACCGGGCCCCGGATACTCCGGCATCGTTTCCTGCTTTAGATAAACGAAGGGTAACGCGACGGGTGTGACTTTTATCGTATCGTTCTTTTTCAGTAGCCGCTCTTCAAATTCGATGATCGCGGGTTCGCCGGGCGGCGCGTCGAAGTAGCCAATGTGCCGCGTTGGATTGCCGCTGACCACAAAGTTACCCAACAGCACAGCCAGCGGCAGAGTCGCTTCAGAATTGTGCGCAGAAGCTGCGATGCGGAAACGATATCGTCCTGGTGCCGGTGCCCGAAACTTCCGCAAATCGGTCGCCGAGTTGCCACCGGTACGGAACAGTATCACGCCTTCATCCTGCTTCCAAACCCCAGCCAGGAACCAGCTGGGCAGCGAATCGTACAGATCAAAACGCTCCTTCTTGCTTATCAGATTGTGCACCGGCGCGATCGCTGCATCGAGTACCACGTCGGCTGCTTCGAGGTATCGCTCGATGAGGACTGGTGATACGTTTAACGCCGCACCGACGTTGTCGAACCCCTGCGCGGTGGCATCCTCTGGCAGCATGTCCTTCACCGACACATTCACATCGAACAGATCGTTCAGCGTGTTCTCGTACTCAACTCGATTCAGCCGCCGCAATACGACGCGCCCTTCGCTGATACGTTTCGTCGCCGCTTCATCCAAACGGGCCGATAAGCGAGTCACAAGGTCCGCGATCTGGTCGGGTTTGGGATGCGGCTCTTTCTCCGGCGGCATTTCACCTGAGGCTACGCGCGCCACGATCCCCTGCCAGCGATCAAACGTTGACGGCTCGGTGAGCTCGGCATCCAATTGGTCGAGACGCAGGTCCCCTTTTGACTTCGTCGGGCCATGACATCGCAGACAATGCTGCTCGAAAAACGGCCCCGCAATGCTGTTGATGTCATCGCGGTCCGATGCAACCGATGAATTTTCGGCCGTTTGCAAGGCGGCACTGACCAACAGCAGCCCAGCCATCAGGCAATATTGTTTTTTAAATCGAATCATCGCCTATCGTCCCGTAAGGAAGCTGGCTCGGGCGGGCCATCGTAAAGGATGCAAACGCCCTTCATAACTTTCTTTCTGATTCGGTGATGAAAATCGAATTGGTGCGGCAGGCCTCTCTGGCCGTTTGCAGTTCATGTGTCAAGGCACTGCATTAAATCAGGGATGATACGAATACCTATTCTACTTTGTTAACTCGATAATCTCAGCAGCCCTAACCTTAAACGCCGTGGCGGAGGCTCATCCGTTCGCTTTTGGCCGTCTGCACATCACCCTGCTCTGACTTTCTTGCTGGTCCGCGATGCCAGTGGATCGTGCTGATGCGACGAGCCTACGTCCTTGCTGCAGAAGCCGCGGTCTCAAATTTCCAATCTGAGACTCCAAAAATCCCGATAGTTCAAAAAAACACCTAGTAGTTTTTGGAACTGAGGGACTGACCAAATCCAATTCCCAGATGTGGACAATTGAAAAACCGTAGCCAACGGCAGAATGACCGGATGGGCAGCGAATGGAAACACAGGTCTCAATCCTTGACTGTATGCGTCTTCATGTCCGGTATTTGGCCTGTCTTCAACTCAAATGTACCCAACCAGTGGTCGTCTACCGTTTGAGTTGAGTCAGCTCTCAACCCGATGTCGACATCAACTGGCAGCGATTCAAACGAGAAAAAGCCGTCAGCATTCGTTTGGACGGTCAGGTGATCAACCTCGAAACCGTGGAATGCATTGAGGACACGATCCTGCGGCTTGTACCTTACGCGAAGTTCAGCATGGACATTGCGTCCGGCAATGGGCTTGCCATTCGAGTCGATCAACCGACCTGCAAGCTGCTGGGTGGACTCCAAAGTAATTGTCCGCGGCCCAAGGAACTCGCCGCCGCGAGAATATTGAGCTGAAACTTCGTTTACAAGATGCGGGGTCATATTACGCTCCATTAACATTCCACCACGGTGTACTTAATCACAAGTCCATTTTTCGGATGAGCATTCTGTTGATTAAGTGAAATTGGTGGACCATCTAACATGGCCCCAAATGCGAAGTCGCCCAAGATAACATTTCCATTATGAACTCCTACGGTGTGTGCCCTGTGTCTGAAACAAATGTAATGCTGGCACATAGTTCGGGTCTCTATACTGAACCGAACATTTGACTATATCTGTCATATGGTGCATTACTTGTATTTGTTTTTCGGGAGTTCAGTATGAAAAGAAAGCTTGGTTTCACTTTGGTAGAGCTGTTGGTGGTAATCGCCATCATCGGCATTCTAGTAGGTTTATTGTTGCCAGCTGTTCAAGCAGCTCGCGAAGCTGCTCGCCGCATGCAATGCAGCAACAACCTAAAACAGCTTGGATTGGGAGCCCTCAATTACGAAAGCGCTTTCAAGAAATTTCCTCCGAATCACGTTTGGGCACGACCGGTAACCAACCTGTTGCCTACCGGAAACGGTGTGCCGGACTTGGTGAACGTTGAATGCTGGGGCTGGCACGTACTGCTAATGCCTTTTATCGAGCAGAATGCACTTTACCAACAACTCAACGTTTCTCAGATGTCTCTGGCTGACTACCTAGGAAGCATTACGCCTGCCCTGCGCCAAAAATATCTCGAACAAGACATAAGCGTCTTTCGCTGCCCTAGCGATGCTGGCGATGCAAGAGCCAAAGCCGATCGACACTGGGGGGGCGGATGGGGTGCACAAAAGGGTGGCCACGGCAATTGGCAGTCTGGATTGACCAACTATGTCAGTAGCCGCGGTGTTCGCAATAACCCACAAACCGTGCGTGATAGCTATGGCATGATGATGGAACCCCTGAGCATCAAGATTTCTGGTGTAATCGACGGGACCAGCAATACGTTTCTATTTGGTGAACGCGATTCGCAGTATGGTCGATCAGCGACTTGGCCGGGGGTCCGCAATCCGGATGGTAACGGGATGCGAGGTATCTATATGAATACCGCCATCGTACGACCACCACTCAACTCCATTGACCCGCCCAATACTTGGAGCAGCAATACATTGGGTGCTGGAGCCGGTTTCTCAAGCTTGCACACTGGTGGATCGCAGTTCGTTTACGTAGATGGTTCTGTTCATTTCGTTAGCTCCAACATAGATTCCCGCCCAGACTCGCTAAATGGTTGCAACGTGTACGACCCGACGCCCTGTGAGCCTACATATGGAGCCTACGAGAGGCTCGGCCGACGAGATGATGGTTTCGTGGTTGACAGCACTGCCAACTAAGAGAAGCTGATTCTTTTTTTGCCCTCCCCGCCGGGATCAAAACCGTCGGGGAGAATGATTCAAAGCTAGTTCATAAGAAAAAGTGAGTCTCGCCGCTCACAACCGTTTCGGAATAATCGAAAGTCGAACAATGCAACGCGCAATTAACTTTAGCAGCCTACTTCTTGTCTTGTTCTTCAGCGGTTGCGGGAACGGCAATATTGGATTGGTAGAGGGCACGGTAAAGCTAGACGGCAAACCATTACCTAACGCCATGCTAGAGTTTTTTCCTCAAACGGGAGGTGGGCTTTCCGCCGGCCGGACCGATGAGAATGGACATTATGAACTCTATTATGGCCGTGAGGGGATGGGCGCCGAGATTGGAGAGCACCTTGTACAAATCCGTACCGCTGGCGTGGGACCAGCCGAGGGGGACTATGGTCCAACTTCAAAAGAGTTGATTCCTGTTCAGTACAACAATCGAAGCGAGTTGATTCGGACCGTGGAATCAGGTCGCAATACATTTGACTTTGATTTGGAATCCAAAGGTCGCATAGTCCAGCCGCCTGCGGGCTACTAAGCGGCAGTCAGTCTCCTTGTCCTCAAAGGGCCTAGGAGGGGTGAATCCTACCAATCCCAAGCTGGCCCTTTCTGCGAATCTTCGCAACGCTGGACGCCCTTTGCCAGCCTATGCGGGTAGTACCGCTTGGCGCGCAATTAACAGGGCGCTGCTGTCTCTAGAAAGTGGCTTTCAATCGGCAGAGCCGGGCAAAATCTCACGTTGAACAGGATTAGGCCCTCGAGATTCCAATCCTTTCTCAGTGCCCGATATTTTCTGCGTGCAATGGCAATGCCTTCCTTCACGTGCTTGAAAGAGAGACAGAGAGAATCTGCCCTTAACCACTCCTATAGGTTTTTAGCACAAGCAAAACAATAAGGAGGAAACGAAGGGACCTGCGCCTTTGGCCGCCGCCGGGCTCCGCAATCAATGCTCACGCACGGCGACCGGTTTTCCCGTGAACTCCTAGTGCCGCACATGTCGAAACAGATACCTTAACGAAGACAGCATATTTTCCGTAGAAGACGGGATTAGACGATGACTCATTGCTCATAAATTGCTGAACGTTTCCTAGTAAATCAGCCGGCAAAGGCTCCCTAGATCCCATTCCAAGGCACACACAGAGGGCATCCAGTACACCTAAACCGCCGCGCATTACGAAAATGTAATCTAGAAGCGGTGACATCTTTCTTATACTACTAACATGACGCCTTATTGCTCACTCTTAATAATTCGGAGTATGTGTATGAAGAAGAAGTTTAGTGGCTTTACGTTGGTCGAATTGCTGGTGGTAATCGCGATCATCGGCATCCTAGTTGGGTTGCTACTGCCCGCTGTACAGGCTGCCAGAGAGGCTGCACGGCGGATGCAATGCAGCAATAACCTCAAACAACTGGGGTTGGGAGCGTTGAATTACGAAAGCGCTCACAAGAAGTTCCCACCTAACCACATTTGGCCTCGACCGGTCGTGAATCTCAATCCAAATGGCAACGGCGTCCCAGACGTCGCGAACATTGAAGCCTGGGGCTGGCATGTGCTTTTAATGCCATTCATCGAGCAGACCAACCTCTACCAGCAACTTAACGTTTCGCAAATGTCGTTGGCGGATTATCTCGCAAGCATTACTCCTGCGCAACGTAAAGTGATGTTGGAGCAAGAAATCAGCGTGTTCCGCTGTCCAAGCGATGCAGGCGATGCCACGGCAAAAAGTGCCCGCCATTGGGGAGGTGGCTGGGGGGCCCAGCAAGGTGGACACGGCAGCTGGCAGTCTGGTCTAACCAATTACGTTAGTAGTCGTGGTACTCGCAACAATCCTCAGTCAGTCCGAGATACTTTTGGAATGATGATGGAACCGATGAGCATCAAGATTTCGGGCGTTATCGATGGTACGAGCAACACCTTCTTTATTGGTGAACGAGACTCGCTTTATGGTCGATCCGCAACTTGGCCTGGAGTTCGCAATCCGAATGGCAACGGTATGCGTGGTATCTACATGAATACTGCCATTGTTCGGCCGCCGCTGAATTCAACGGATCCACCTAACGCCTGGAGCAGCAATTCCCAGGGCGCCGGCGCCGGTTTTTCGAGCTTGCACACTGGCGGAGCCCAATTCGTTTACGTAGATGGTTCGGTACACTTTGTCAGTTCCAGTATCGATTCGCGTCCCGATTCGCTAAATGGATGTAACGTATACGACGTAACGCCTTGCGCACCTGTTTACGGGGCCTATGAGCGATTAGGACGTCGAGACGACGGATTCGTTGTGGATAGCACTGCCAACTAGTTTGCCGTCTACAAGAATTGAAGAATATGCGACGCGATCGAGTTACGGTTCGATCGCGTTTTTCTTACCTACTCAAGTTCCAATTTCTCGAAAGTAGACTAGCGGGCAATGAGACAAGCACTTTATTTTTGCTGGGCATTGTTTTTGATAGTGGCATTTACCGGTTGTGGCAACGGAAACATCGGCCACGTCGAAGGCACAGTCACACTGGATGGAAAGCCTCTTCCTAATGCGGGAATTGAGTTTTTTCCGCAGGCAGGTGGTGGACTTTCAGCCGGGAGAACAGACGAAAACGGGCATTACGAACTGTATTATGGTCGTGAAGGCATGGGCGCCGAAGTCGGTGAACATTTAGTTCAGATTCGGACTGCCGGAATTGGAAGTGCAGATGGTGATTACGGCCCAACATCCAAGGAACTAATTCCTGTGCAGTACAATAACCGAAGTGAATTGGTACGCACTGTCAAAGCAGGTAGCAATACAATCGATTTCGATCTAGAGTCCAAAGGTCGCATCGTGCAGCCCCCTTCAGGCTACTAATGCGAGTCGCAGCGACGTATTTGCCTGATAGAACATCCATATTCCTAGCAGGGTGATGAAAAAGTCGATTTGCAAAATCTTGTGGACGATTAGTAACCCGAAGCGTCAGAGCGTCAGCGAGGGAATGTGCCCA
>JAGQOY010000096.1 GCA_020427005.1 Planctomycetales bacterium | reverse complement strand
TGTGCGAAAAAACGCTACTCTTTCGTGAAGGCTGCTCTAGGGCCCCTTCGCCTTGGTGATCAACGAATCCATTGAAACACCGGCCATAGGTTGGTCCGGCTCGCACCAAAGCTACCGTACTGGCGGCAAAACTTCTCGGACGACAGCTCCATGCAGTGGATGAAAAACTAGAATCGAGAATTTTTCCACCGTATCATGGTCTGGCGTACTTAACGAAACATAGTCAAAGTAACCACGCAGATCGGTATACCCATCCTTATAAAACTTGATTTCGCCGCCGCGATGTCGAGCATAAACCTTGACATAGGTTCCGTCGAGTGGGATTGTCGATTTCCCTTCGGAAACCTCCAAGCGGCCATAATGTTCAGCAACCGTCAAATGAAATGAATTGGCCGTAACCAAGGTCGTCCTCGTGATTCCGCCGCCGACAATCTCCAGCAGCACGTTCTTGTTGCGGATCTGCTCCGGTAATTCCAAACGGATTTCACCCTCTCCGCCCAGTTGCTTGTGCTGAATAAAGTTGGGTTGAATGGCTGGTACTTGGTCACTCGATTGAGATACAAAAGGATTACGGCTGAAGAGCAATTCAATATCCATGATGTAGTAGTGGATCTGAATCTCTTCTACATTGCGATGACGGACTACAACTTGTAGGTCTCGATTGTCAATTTCAAGGCTTGGTTGAAGCCGAGCGTTTCGGTTCAACGTGGCTTCACGATCGCCAGTCAAATTCTTGAGCGCTGCGTCATCCGAAGCTGTAGGTATTGCACGCTCATGTCGAACTCCTGCAAGCATTTCCTGGCGTTGGTTTAGTTGCTCGCTAACCGCTCCAAAAAGTTGTCTCCAACGTGGACTTGCCAGTCTTTCATAGCGGCGCGCAATTGCATTGGCATGCTCGTAGTCGCATTGGTAAAACGCCAGATACGCATCCAAATAATCGTATTGTATTCTCGCCCCAAGGGCATCGACATCGATGCGTTCAAACCATTTCAGGGCATCAGTAATCCTGTTCTGCAACAACATATAGTAACTTAGCTGCAACTTTTGCATTTCGTTCGGATTTGCTTGATAGGCAACTGCAGTCAGCAATTGTACGTATTGGTCGTATAAGCTTGCATTTAAGATCAATCGTTTACTGCCAAGTTGATGAGCCCGTGGGACTACCAAAGGTGCATATTCCAATATTTGGTATCCATCCTCTGGAAGCGCACGCACATCTAACAGCTCGCTGCGGATAACAGGGCCCATTTCTTTGACAAAATCCGCCTGATGTCTCAGGTACTCCTGGATTGCCGCGGGATCCTGATGCAAAATGCCGTAGGCGAAAAGGCTGGCGTCAAATTTCTGATTCGTAGTTAAGAAATCCTGAATCGTGTCATAGAACGATCGATCCTTCAGTCGGAATGCGATTCGGGATAATTCGATCTCTTCCAAATTAGACTCCGATAGAAACTCTAACACCTCGGCATTTGTTCCCCAGTCCGCGATATAGGCCCATGACCTGTCATCGACGACTTGTGGTTGCTCCAATACGCTCAACGATTCTGTCGGAGTACTTGCCATATGCGTGCCCTGCAAACTTATTTGAGCACCGTACTGCTGGAACTCGCCTGCTTGCGGAAAATAAAAATCGGTTTCAACAAGGCTGGTGCTATAGGGTTGCAATTCCATAGTTTGGCTTTGTGTGACCTTCGAACCCGCCAAGGGAATGGCTCCAGCGGGGATCTGCGAGAGCACATCGATGCGTTGAATTTCACTGCCTGGATTGGATAAGACAATTTGACGGCGATAGGGCATCATTCGAAGCAGTTGGCTGTTTTTCACAGCCTTGGGTTGGCTCGTGCCAGGATCGATCAAGTACCAGTCAGAACCAATAAGTATGTTGGTTTGAATTTGGTCAGATTCAGATGCCATTGCTAGTGGTTCAATACTTTCCACGAATAAGACTGCCGGTTGATCAGCTCGTACAAAGAGCTGATTGTCAGCTACTTCGAATGTTGGCGCTGGTGCTGTGGCGGGCAAATCAAGGACCGACAATGCACACAAAGCTTCGTGAAAGTTCTGGCAGGGCAAATCGAGATTTTGGGGAAGAAATTGGGGCTGATCAGCCCGTAGATACTCTAACCAGAAATCATTCGGAGCGATTATCTGGGGCAACTGATTGGCGAGAGTCATTCGATAGTACTGTGACTCGGCCCATTCTTTGGTCGCGTCTAGACTACGAAACAACTTCGCTTGCACTCCCGCATCCTCGAAGGCGCGTCCTAAGCGCAGCTGGGGTGCGAAGAAGGCCTCTGCCAACTTCTCATTCTCGACTATCGCATCTCCTCGGTTGGCGCCTGCTCTACGGCCGCGAGCCTGCCCCCTTGCTGGCCGCCCATCGGATGATCCGAAGCCGCCGTAGCCACCGCCTCCCATGGCCGCTCCGGCCCCTTCGCCTCCGTACCCACCCATTCCATTTGCGATTCCATCCGTGTCAAAATCGTGTTGGAAGTCGGGTAAAAACGCATATCCTCTCAGTGCCAGTTCGAACCTCTGCTGACGCCACGTTGGATTGAGAGGGTGAGCCCGTAGATCACTTTGAAGCCGTCGTTCCAATCCGCCGCGTGTCTGCGTTAGCGAACGAGCCAGCAAGATGCGCTCCAGCGTATTCAACTTGTCAATTCGCCATAGGGCATCATACTGATCCAGCGGTTCTCCAAGCAGCCATCGGTCGATCAGCTGCTTCTCGATTTTGTGAATCAGAATTGGTCGAATGACGCCATCGAAAAAAGGCCGGTCATGATGGAAAAGAAAGAAATTGATTTCGTGACAAGCTAATTTGTTGTATTGGTTCTTTTTCTCCTCATCCGTCAATTCAGGCCACTGCATGAGTGGGCGGAATTTCTCTAATTCGCCATCCCCCAAGGCTGCAGTATAAAGTTGAAAAACCGTTTCCAATGAATTGTAAGCCTGGACACGTCGGGTCTTCGCATCCCCCAACCCCAACCTTTCGCCTCCTCGATAGAGTACAACACGTTGCGTCTGAGCCAACTGTTCGGAAGCGTCAAAGGCTTCAGGCAAGCGTTGATCCATGGTTGGTATGGCTGCCTCTGGAAGGAACAACTGTCGAGAAACAGTCCCAGTGGGATGCACCACTACGATAGTCAAAGCTTCAATTCCAGTTAGCTGCTGCAATTCAACTTGCACCTGGCCATCACGAACAGGGGCATTCCAAATGACAGCGTTGGCCGCATCAAGAAAGTCGTAACACTTCCAATCCGCCGAAGCTACATAGGCTCTCTCAAGAAGCGACCGATCCATGGGTTCTTCTGCTTTTGCAGGATTAGGAACTGCGGCAGATTTGGGTAATGCATCCCCTGCCTGAGCTTCTTGAGTAGAGTTCTCCGTTTCGGATAGATCCCAAGGAGCAATCAACAATGAGGGAAGTGATAACAAATTCCCAGGGAATTTCTCTATTCCTTGCCGCTGAAGTACGTAACTGTACTCTTCGTCTAACCTCAGAGAATCTGCAAACAGGCTTGGATGCGGCTGCCAGAGCTTTTCCCATGGATTTCGTGGTTGATAACGGAATGCATCACTATCCAATTTCTCCGGCCGAAACACATGCGCTAATACATGTACCCGTGTCAGAGCATCAGCACCATTGACATCAACGGTCAGTTTCTGGTCAATAATTTGCATTTGCCGAATCGACACTGGTGAGTATTCGGTCAATTCCAGCTCGCGGCGTCCACCGGTCACGAAATTTCCGTCTAAATTCCCATCTGCCACGCGTATGGTCAGGTGTTGCCCAAGTTGTCGATCCTCTAGTGCAAAATCTCCCTCGGGAAGATTCTCGATTGTGAGCATTCCCTCCGACAGCTTTAACGAACTTTGATAACTGCTAACCGGCTTGCCTAAACGGATTTCAAGCAATGAAAACTCCGCCGGTGACCTCACATCTCCATTTAGTGGCAAACTTATTGTTTGTGATTTGACTGCGTTCAGCTCAGCAGGCCAATTATGCAGACACTGCGTTAAATCGAACGACATGGCTTGCATGGCCTGGGCCGATGCGGTGATGGCAGTCACATCACCCAGGGTTCCAAGTTCGATGATTCCATTAATGTTGGTCGCGACAACTGTGGATTGCGGGTTCTTAATGAATCTATTGAAGACTTGTATCGTAACAGGAAGACGTGCAACCGGCTCACCATTTCGTCCCAAGACAAATAGTCGATATCCCTGTTCGTTCTGCCGCAAAAAGAAGTCACCGATTTGGCTCGTTGCATTGATTCCATTGCACTGTATTTTCTGGTCCGTCGAGACCTCAGCAAAATCTCCAGTTGAGGCTCTCGGCACACGTCCTGACAAAGTGACCGAAACGGATTGCAAGCGTGGCGGAACGAGAAATTCATGGACGATTTCTCCGCCATCATTTATTTGTACATCGGAAACGGTCTGTGTAGTCTCAATACCTTCTGAATCCTCGCACCGGATTATCAGTTTGACTTGCTCCATAGCACTTAGGGGGACACGTTTTTGATTGCAGGTTAGACGAGGCTGCACAACCAGGGGCGCCCTGGAGGTTGCCACTAGTGACTCTCGCGGCAAGAGAAACCCAGCTTTCAATTCGTACTCTTCTGCACGGTGAACAAACACATGACGCACAGCGAAATTGCCACAGCTAACAATGGCCTCACGCCTAACGGTAGATTCGGCGAACGGCACAATGATCTGCCCATGCTCGTCGGTTTCAAATACTCGTCCCGCAAACTCCAATTTCGCGTCCATCTGGAGTTGGGCTTGCTCATCGAAGACCTTGAATACCTGCCCCACCGTTGTCATGTATTCGTGAGGCCGCAATTCGCCTTTTTCTATCACTGCTCGCGACCGTTGGCCTCCACCTAACAAGTCGACTACCCAGACGCCAGCACCAGATAGTTGTTCAAGTTCGAGACTCTCTACGTGTCGGCGTGAGCTTGGTAACTCGTAACTCTTAGTAATTTCTGTGTTTGCCACCAATCCATCCAGATCAATGTCCGTGTTGATCGGTCGGTTCTGCGCGCGGTAATAGCCTTGTGGATTCAGTTGATAAATCTTGACCAGCAGTTGTGGCACATTCTTAAGCTCAAGATGCAAGACGACTTCATCTCGGCTCGAATAGACCATTTGATTGTGGGGAGAAAACCGTAACTCAACACGATCAACAAGCTCTCTTTGCTGACCAGAATTCAGCTTGCTAAACCAATTGTTTTCATCTCCGATACCAAACAGGATGCGTGTCTCAGCCAATGTCTGGTCGAGGTATTGTTGCTCTAAAAAGCGGGCAAACTCGCGAGTATCTTCCGAGGATTGGAAGAAATGTTGTAAGAATCGCTGGACAAGCTGACTGTCATTTCCAATTGGCCTGACGAGTGAGTTCTCCAACGTGTAGTCTAGCTTGGCAAGCGAACCTCCCGCGCGTCGTGACAGTTCCGCGCGATAATAGTTCGCCGCGCGGGGCAAACTCAAATATTCGATAAATAGCTGCCGATCAAATCGTTGTTCCGACAAATCGAACTGCAGTCGATTTCCCAGAATTAAGGCCTTCATACTATTCTGAGAATTTGGCAACCTCCGCACCCAGGCCAGCATGCGATCTAAATATTCTCTCAAGATCTGTTTGTCAGCTACACTACTTCCGTTAACCGGCAACAAACGAGCCGCGTAAGCCCTTACAAATCCGTCGTGGCCCGCCAACTCAGGCCGCAATTCCAGTAACTGTTCTAGCTGCTCTAGAGTAAGACGCTCGTGAATGGGAAGTCCGCCGAAACCAGCAGAATCTTTTAAGGCCAGTTCGTCTGCGATCCGCTTAACTACATCAGGTAGGTCCGCCGTTTTCAAACGTGTGAGCAAGGTGCGTAATTGCCCAGGCTCGAGTGCCTTATCCAACAACCAAGGCATCGCCTGTTCACTCAATAGGCTTAAGCTTCGGTCTGCTTGCCACGCACTGCGCAGCCAACGTTCGGTGGCGACCAGGTTTGGATCAAGGCTAGTCGGGATTGTGGCCACGCGATCTAGGCTGGGAGGTGCATGATCCAGCTGAATACCCAGTCGATTTCGTAGGTATTGAAGTGTGGCTTCAGGCGTTTGTGAGTAGCTAAGCAAATACTGCCTTGCCTGCATGCGATTCACAGCAGCTGTATCACCAAATTTGCTCTTCCACTGCTCTAGGATGCCCTGGGCCTCGGCAAGTTGATCCTGAGTTTGGTAATAGAGGCAATGATAAAAAAAATAGTCCTCGGTACCGGGAATCAATTGTTCCAAAGCAGTGCGACGATCCTCGGACAACGCATAGGTTTCTATAAACCCGGTCTCTTGTTGACCCCATGCGAAAGATTCACAGAGTGCTAAGACATACAATACAAACCACCGCCAGCGCATAGAAGTTGTCATAAGTGCTTTTCCAGTATCAGTTTATGGCAAGCATTGCATCTCAGAAACTACTTAAATGTAGCCCACATAATCGCAGTTTCTTAGCGACGCTGTGATTTTTGGACCACTTACAAGACCGTCAAAACGTACATTCTTGGTCCTTTTCTCCTGAGGCCAATAGAACAATTCCTCGCCAATTCGAGGCAGGAGACTAGCACTCGTGAAGAATTCCGCTCGAAGGCTTACAAGCCATAACGCCTTGTCCAAATCCTGTGTTCCGTGAAAACGCGAATTTCGTCCAGGAAAGTGATACGAGATTTTTGACAAACCGCGTCGATATGCGGCCTGAGAGCGAGACTAGCAATACATATCCTGAATAGATTCTACTTTGGCAAGGCGGCCGTCCAGCCTTCTCCGAGCAATTGAGACAATTCAGTTTGACGCGTTGCTTGCTCTAGCCTGTCCGCTAAATTGACGGTTTCCCAAGGATCGTCTGCTAAGTCGTATAGTTCCCGAATGGTATCACCTTGGTATTGCCATTCCGTATATCGATATCGCTTAGTACGGACCGAGTTGTATTCGCCTTTATTCCCGAATACTGAAAAGGCAGCTAATTTCCAAGCGGTTGTTGGATCCACCAGCAACGGCGCAAAGCTGATACCCTCCAGGTTACCTGCCGTATCAAAATTGAGTAGCTCTCCAATCGTTGGGACAAGATCCACTAACTCCACAATTTCATCGCAACGCCTACCGTTGGCAGGATTACCAGGAATGCGAACGATCATCGGTACACGAGTTGACAATTCAAACAACGTGTATTTCGACCAATGGTCATGTTCGCCAAGATGAAAGCCATGATCCGAAAAGAAAATAACGATCGTGTTGCGATCCAGACCAGTTTCAGCCAATGCGTCAAGAACTAAACCTAATTGGGTATCCAGAAACGACACGCATGCATAGTAGGCCGCAATAGTTGCTCGGACTTCTGCGGGACTGGGAGTTTTTCCTGCATTCCAGATATCGGCCGGTCGTCCAAATCGGACCGCGATATCCGGTACACCTTGATCATCGCGTCTCGGTGCCGCAGGCATGGGGATTTCGTTTGGATCATACAGCTCAATATAATTCTGCGGACAGATAAGTGGTGTGTGGGGTCGACTCGAACCCAATGTCAAGAAAAACTGCCTTCCGTCTTTTGCGAATTCATGCAACAAAGCAACAGCCGTACGTGCGTATCGACCATCCGCCTCTTGATCGTCCGTCAGGCCCGATGAGCCGTAACGGTTGGACCTCGATTGCCGCCAAGCACCGTAGCCTGGATCGTCCGGCTTGGGAGCAGGCTCCTTAGGAGGCGGAAGGTCAGGAAACGATAGAACAGGTCCGGGCCCCGCCCACTGAGGAGGGCGATTTTGAAACTCGATGCGATCAAAGGCCTGCATGTCCTCTACATTCCAACTACCTCCGCTATGAAATAGCTTTCCGATATTGGCCGTATACAAGCCACGTTGCTTTACCAGTTGAGGCAGACTACGTGTGCCTGGCGGAAGGCATTCGCGTGAATTGTGGTTGTTGGATAAGACTCCCGTTGAATGAGGCCTTAAGCCAGTCAGAAAGGATGAGCGTGAGGGATTGCAACATACGTACTGGCAATATGCTCGATCGAAGATGATCCCCGTTTGTGCCAGTCGATCAATATTGGGCGTCCGACAAATCGGGTTTCCAAAGCAGCCCCAGACGTCTGCACGACAATCCTCAATGTTGATCATCAGCACATTCATGCCACTCGTTGTCGGCAACTCGCTGCCAAGACTCGGAGCAGTAGCTACCCAATTTAGGCTTGCAACACAAACGATCACTAATGCGGTCTGACGAATCGCTGCAAAAGTCCTGCCAAGCAAGTCTACGAAACTCATCGTAATTCGGTCGCCTCCACAATGCTCGTTAAAAGTTCAATTCCGCAATACGAACGCGTTAACCACCCTGAAATTTTACGATCGCGTTACAACAGATCCATGAACGGCACTCTTACTTCATGTCAAAGCAAGTCCGCTGAAAACATTGGTAAGCCTCAACCAACCACTCAGGCAAATGATGACTTGAGGTCTCAGGGATGTCGGACAAACCAGCGTCTTGCCAATTCGTCGGTCTTAAAAAAGGCAAGTAACATCTTGGCGACCTTAAGACGTCCACTTTGACTGGGATGCGTACCATCATTAACAAAATCCTCACGCCGCCAAATCAATTCGTCGGACTCTCGAGGTGTTAGCCCATCAGCCCAAAAGTACGGCCCCCAAAGCAGCACAGGCAGTCCCGCACCATCGGACCTCATTTCAGTCAGCCAATGTGCCGTTTCAGTCAACTGACTGTCAATGAGCCAACGTACTACAAACGCACCTTCGTATGCGAATGGTTCTGGGTTCAAATTCCCATCCGCGTAACCACCATAAATACGGCTGCCTAAATAGATCACCCGCAGATTTGGGAATCGCTCCGCTAGATGACCTATGACACGTTGCGTGTCCCGTTCCAATTGCCGACCGTGCGTCTGCAATTCTCCAGAGGGTTGCGCATTAGCGAGCTTTAACCACACAACTTGCACCTGGAGAGGAGATACCTTCGCATCAGCCAATCGGCGAAGAGCCTCTTGCCAACAAGCAGCCCCTTCGTCTGCCCAACGAGCCATAGTCTGTCCACCTTGTGCGCAATCGACAATTGAAACGCGTGGTGATTTTTCGTCGTCTGCATCCGCTATTTCTTTGAACTTTGAGAATTCTTGGGTAGCGTTGGACATGCTGATTGAAATCAGTCCAATTGTCCCGTCCGTTGCTGGTTTTCCTGATCGATCGAGGGACTGCACCAGAGCCGATTGTTCGGCGGCCAATGTAGCCAATTTTTCTGGCAACTTGTTTTGACCTCGACCATATAAACCACCCAATTCACCGTGATAGGAATCAGCAGCAGACATTTCTGTTAAAGGTTTGAAGCCCACGGAGCTTCGCCCCACCGACATAGCTCGCGCGGCATTTTCCAGTTTCTTCTCACCCAACTGAATAGAAACAATCGTTGGCCGTTGGTCACGCATCTCCACTTTTACGATGATTTTGCAACTTGGCTGCAATTCGTCAGCCATCAAGCCGTCGGCCAGGGCTTTCCCTCCTTCACTAAGTACCATTACGTCCGCCGCAATAGGCACCGTTCGCTCCTGCCCATTGGCTACAACCCTAGCAGTTCGCTCACCGATATTTAGCTCTTGAAGGACAGCATTTACTTCAAAACAGCATGCCCAGTTTGCCAACACCAACCATGCGACAATGCTTAGCCGAACTGCCATCAAAACTCTCCATTCTTCCCTTGAATCCTCAAATTCCGTGCATCAAATCTCCGTACATCCAGCGCAAGTAGGCACGTTTTCACGCACCTGCTTGCGGTCAATAACGAGGAATATGTAACGGTTGCTCATACCAATCCGTTCATCGATATCTTTGCTGTTCAGTTTAGTGTGAACAACGACAAGGATTCTCCATCCTTGATATAGATTCGATTGCCCGTCAAAACTGGATAGGCATAGGTTTGTCCTTCCGCCACTTTGTAACTGGCGATTTTTTCAAGTTGAGCTGGATTGGGGCGAAGTACTGCCAATTCGCCAATAGGTGTCAGAACAATTAGCACATCACCGGCATCGACAATGGATCCGTAACCCGGACGAACACCGCCTGGTCCACCACGCGAGCCTCCACCGGGACCACGGCGCGGAGGTTGTCCACCTGCTTGAGAGGCCTGTCCGGCTCCCGACTCCCCAGCTCCCTCACGAACCGGCGCACTCCAGTTGGTCTTGCCGGTCTGAGTGTTGATACAGAACAAGACGTCGCTGGCAGACAGTCCGTATATTTGCCCGCTCTTGAGTACCGGTGTGTTGTATTGAACCGAGTTATCTTCGTTGCTCCAAACCTCTTTGGCGGCTAACTTGTCACCCGCTCCGGACAACTGAAGCGCTTTGGCACCGCGATTGGAGCCCGTAACAATCAAGTTATTACCATCCATCACAGGTGTAGCTGCATTGTAACCACGCCCCGTTACTACATATGGCATTTCCCAAGCCACTTTGCCATTGGACACAGTCAACGCAACAACACTTTCGTCACTTTCTACAATAACGAATTGTTTGCCATCAATCGTAGCCAGCTTTGGAGAAGAATAGGCTGTTCCGGGACCTTGCCAAGTCCATTGCATTTCGCCATCGGCCAAATTGTAAGCGACTGTCGTTCCACTATCTTCGCCGCCGCGTTGAGCGATGCACAATCCTCCTGCAATCACAGGTGAGCTTGAAGTATAGAATCTTGGGAGATTGTTTTCAGGTTCATCGCTTTGCCAGTCCACTTCTCCCGTGGAAGCATCAAGACAGGAAAGTTTGCCTCGTACTCCATACACAATGACCTTGCCTTCCGCTACGGTTGGACAGCTTCTGGGTCCCGGAAAGCTCTGCGATGGTCCCACTGCGCCGGCAGTTGGATATCGGTACGTCCAGATTTCTTGCCCAGTTTCCGAATCCAGGCAACGGACAACTTCATCCTCGCCTTGGCGTCCAAAAGCAAACAGCCGCTTACCAACCAGAGCAGGTGTGGCTACTCCATTGCCGACCTCGACACTCCACTGTTTTTTTAAATCGCTGGGCCAAGACTTGGGTGTTTGAAAATCACTTACACGAGCGTCGCGATTCGCTCCCATCCATTGCGGCCAATCATCGGCTCCTACTCTGTTTACTACGTTGAAAACGCTACCCAGGGCCCAAAGACCAACAATCAGTTTGGACTTCATTTGCTAATCCTCCACCAACATGGCATCCAGCAAAAGTACGAAGATAATAATTGGCTACAGGCTCTGAGCAACAGAACCGGCCGGGGAACTCAGTCCCAACTGAGATCCAAATTACCCTATTCAACTACCACCAACGTTTCGGATAGGCCAATTCTTAAGAAAAAGTACGGAGAAACTGCTGTCAAACGACTGAGTACAAAAATTGAACCGTACCGCACCTTGACGATGTGTTAGACTGCCTAAGTACTAGCGGATCCCCAAGTTTTTTAAGCAATTCTCGATGCTGATTTGCAGCAAGGTTGAACGCAAAAATCGCCATGCTTGGAATACGAAATGGGTCTCGCCCATGCATACATTTTGGAAGGAACAAACGCATGTCAAAACCCACGTTCATTCTTGGTTTGCTGTTCGCTATCAATGGCATCTCGAACATTACACAGGCGGTGGAACCACCCACGGATTTCTCACCGCGTCCAGACGAACAGCAACTACCACTGGCAATGCATTCCCAAATGAATGTCAAACCGATGATCCAGGTCGGGCAGAGTGAAGGGGACATTCGTGGCAACGACAATCGAGCCCTTCAGGCGGCCGTGGATTATGTTGCGGCCCTAGGTGGTGGAATTGTTCGTATTGGACCAGGCGAATATCTAATGCACGATTCGTTGCACCTTCGATCAGGTGTACAAGTCATGGGTAGCGGACAGGAGACGATTCTCAAAAAGGCTGCCGGACAAGTTGTTTCCTTGGGTATCGATGGCGACTTCGGTGAACAGCAAGTGACGTTAGTAGACAAATCGGGCTTTGGAGTAGGGCAAGGCATAGCCATATGGGATGACGCAGCAGGAGGTTTTCATACTACGGTGGCGCGTATCACCGGACAGAGCGACCATACTTTTTCGATTGATCGTCCCCTAATGGCCGACTGCTTAGTGGAACGTCATGCGAAAGCCGGCACGCTCTATCCAGTTGTTAGCGGATACGATTTAGTGGATGTCAGCCTCAGCCACATCGTCATTGATGGTAATAAGGAATGTAATGCACACCTGAACGGGTGCCGTGGTGCAGGTATTTTCTTGTATCGAGCCTTCGGTACTCAGATTCAAGACTGTCAGGTGCGCAACTTCAATGGAGATGGTATCAGTTTTCAGCAATCTAATGATGTAGTCGTAACCAGTTGCACCATTGAAGGGAATACAGAACTAGGACTGCATCCGGGAAGCGGATCACAGAGGCCAACAATTCGGAACTGTGTGTCACGAAACAATGGTACCGACGGGCTGTTTCTTTGTTGGCGAGTACGGCATGGAGTATTTGAGAATAACTTGTTGGAGGGTAACGGTCGATTTGGAATATCCATTGGCCATAAAGACTCCGACAATCTATTACAAAAGAACTTGATTAGAAAAAACAATTCTCACGGCATTTTCTTTCGCAATGAAACCTTGGGCATGGCCGCTCATCGCAATCAAGTGATTGAGAATACGATCGAGGATAATGGCGCCGAACCAGGAACGGCCGCCATTCGTGTACGCGGTGAAACGAACGACCTAGTTTTCACAAACAACCAGATACGAGATACTCGAGATCCCAAGCATCAGACACAAACCGTTGGCATCCTACTTGAAACGCAAGTGGGTCTGGTGGATTTGGATGAAAATGAGATTCTGGCCAATAAACCGATCGAGGATCAGCGTGGTGCAAACCACCCTTGAGGAAGAGATTCAAAAGGCGTGTGCGTTCTGTTAATGTCGCACGCCTTAAGGTGATTAATCGAGGCAGCTCCACCGATCAGCGACGCCACTCAAGCCGATCGTCTGGACCATGTCGATAATTCTTTCTCCTTGAAACGTAAAAATCCATGTGAACCAATACGGCATCGTCTCGCCTCCCGATGCAACATCGAACGTGTCGACGCCCGAAAGTACAACGATATTCCCTTCGCCTAGAATGCGATCAAATTCAAGTTTGGATCGCACTCGTTGAGTCATCATCTCATTCGATCTGCGAAAGTACTCATGGATGCCATCGTGGCCGACATAGGTCCCGTTATAGGATGTGGTCGGTGTACCGAAGCTTCTCAATTGTACTGCTGGGTGCAGCATGTTCATGAACTCGTCGTATTGGCCTGTCCTAACAAATAGGTCGATGTGATGCAGAATTCTCTGTGCGTTTAATTGCCAGATCTCCATTGGTGTGGACAGCAAGAGTTGGCTATTAAGGTCAAAACTCGTTCGTTCAAGACATGCAAGGTTTACATCTAAGGCGCGGGCGATGAATTCTGCGAAATCCCTTCTGATCGGTCTCTCCCCTTCAGCATTGCGGACAGTGCGTTCGGACACGCCGGCGATTTTCGCCAACTCAGTCTGAGTCAGTGAACGACTAGTCCGTAAATCACGTAGTGCTGACCCGAGAAGAAAGGTTGCTTTCATTTACATTTGCTCTTCAGCGACTTTATCTCAAACCCGGTCTGCTCACTGGAAATCGTCGATTGTCTGTTTTCCTAAGGAAGTGATTAGTATTGCAGGCCACTAGAATACGAGCAATGTGCAGTACTGTCGGTTTGCTCTCCCGTGGCAACAGCTTATGAAACTTGCCGCTAACTTGCCGGTTGAGAACGTTGCAAGTGGTTGGCTGCGTTTCTAAGCTACCAAACTACGTTTGCTTCGATGCGATGCATCGTAACTGCTGGAAGGCAAGGCCTACCCTGAGTTCGCGAGCATATGTTCTTGGCGTTGGGTGCCGAAAGACTGTTGGAACTGGCGGAGACTAGCAGATGATTAAGAAAAAGAAACTTCAACTCCAATCCTGGCTGGTATTGAGTCCATTCCTACCGCTGCTCATGATTTTGGAAATCGGAGTTCTCTCCAATCCGGTGCATGCCGATGTCATTCCGATAGAGACGGTCGCAACGTTCAGTTTTTCGTCGAGTAGTGGTGAATTCGTAACAGATGGGCCAGCAACTTCACTAGCTTCGACAGCTGATCTGGTCGCGGTGTGGCACTACAGGGCGAACTATGCGGGCTCTGCTAGTTTTTCAACCAATTCCATAGCGCATCAAACGCAGCTCAGCATTGGGTTGTCAGAAATCGGCGGTATTGATGGCTACACAACAACCATGGGGGGTTCGATTGAAATAATAACCACCTTCGAAACGACTATCCCCTATCATGTGACGCAAACGCTCTCAGGCGCAGTTTATGCGGCGGGCAGCGCAACGGAATTCCGGACGACATCTTGGCTCGATCCTCCTGTGGGCAATGAAACATTTATGTCGACTTACTTTCCTTCGACGCTATTCTTTGCCCAAGAATTGGCTCCAGGGACACATACTCTGAGAACAACTTCGGGGGGCTATGGGCGGCAGGCAATTTACATTGACGAGAATACTACCCTTATTTTTCAAGGAAATGCGAGTGCGTCATCGGTACTTTCTTTTACAGCGGTACCTGAACCGTCTTTTAGCACACTAGCTTTACTTGGTCTTCCTTTGATCCTTGGCAGGCGAGCGTACCGAGTGATTGCAAATTTCAAAGATGTTCGCAACTAATAGCGACAGTCGACCATTTGGTTTAGATCAATTCCTACCCTCGTAAGATCTTCAGCGCAAGTTCGTGGCTAAGTCCGTTGGAGCCGATACCGTCTCCACCAAAAACAGTTGACTCTCCGGTCCAACTTGTAAACCGCCCACCTGCCTCTTCAATAATTGGTTGCACCGCTGCAAGGTCCCAAGGATTGGCAATCGGGTCGACCATTAATTCTGCTCGCCCAGTGGCAACCAACATGTAACCATACCCATCGCCCCAAGAACGCGTGACATACGCAGCAGCTTCGAGCTGGTGATAGCCCTCCCCTGCCCCGCGCTTGGCAAAGGAATCTACTTGGGTGAATGCGAATAGACCGTCCGCTAGCTTCCGCTGACTGACTGCACACTTCGTTAGGACTTCATCACCGGACGCGTGCCAGGCCCCAGTGCCTCGAGCAGCTAAGACGATCTCATTAAGCGCCGGAATTAGAATCACGCCTCCTAAGCACTCGCGGTCACGCACTATTCCAATCAGAGTGGAGTACAGTGGTACACCACTTATGAAACTCTTTGTGCCATCGATTGGGTCGATAATCCATTGGTATTCACTGGTGCCCGCCTGGACTCCGAATTCTTCCCCAAGAATTGAGTCTTTTGGATACCGTCTTTCTAACTCACTTCGGATTGCCTTTTCGGCCTCTTGGTCCGCAATTGTAACTGGCGAATTATCTCCCTTGCGTTGGACACCGATTCTCGTTCGAAAGTACTTAAGCGTAACCTCACCCGCCATCGCTGCCATTTCGATAGCTGAAGAAAGTCGACCTTCTAAGGCGTTTGAGACCTCACTGGGAGCGATCCACTTTAACGTCATCGCATTCTCTTAAAAAAGATATACTACTCAATTCAATACTGTGAATTTATGGGAACCGTTCGCGTCCTAAACACTCTATGGTTGGTGATTAGGTGAAGATAGTTCCGCTGGAATTTGAGGTCCGTACCGACATCAAAACTACGGATGAGAGGCCGACCGCGAATTAGCGGATTCTGGGGCCGGAGTTTTAAAGGAGTGTATCGTCAACATGATGGCACCGCAAACAAGTAGACAGTCCGCGATATTGAAATTAGGCCATACGTAAGGAGGATACTGAAATAATATCCAGTCCCGTACTCCATTCCGCCACTCAGCTGGATATTCGGGTAGGTACCACATTCCAAGACGATCGTAGAGGTTTCCTACGATTCCAGCTAACACACATCCCAATGAGACAATTAGCCACCAGCTGTTGATGGCGCCAAATCGCCACAACCAAACAAAAATCCCAACTCCTGCGATAACGGATAGGGTCGCAAAAAAAGATCCCCATCCAGCACCAAATCCAAAAAGTGCTCCGGGATTTACGGCAGTCTGAATTCCCACGTAGGGTTCAACCAACCACCACGGAGGCGTCACGCCGGGAAGTCCACGCCACTGAAAAATGAAGTGCTTCGTTAGCAGGTCACTGACAGCTCCACTTCCAGCAATGGCTACAAATGCCAGCCAACGAATTGCCAACCAGCTCTGGGCTCTTGCCGGAATCACCTCAGTTGGAACTTTCGAGTTGAGAAGCACACTTGACACAGAATGGGGTATCCGGGATCGCTTCCAAACGGGCTTTGGGAATGCGACCACCGCATTCCTCACATGCACCGTACGTTCCATCAGCAATCTTTTCAAGAGCAGCTTCGATCTGGTGCAACCTGTCACCGTCGCTTGAAAGGAAGTTCAGAGTAAATTCCTGCTCAAAACTATGGGTACCGACTTCGGCAGGATGGATGGGTGCCGAATTTCCGCCAGCTGAACCTTCACCACCCAGAGCTTCGGCGCTCATCATATTCACATCGCCAATTATTCGATGTCGAATGGCAAGCAACAAAAGCTTGAACTTTTCCAAATCGGAGGCACTTGGGTTTGACTTTGTAAGAGCTTTGCTGGTCGTTTTGGTGATAGAAGTCTTCGGGCTTGCTTGGGCACGTCCGCTCTTGGAAGCACTCCGTTTCTTTTCCATGGAGGAATTAGCCACCTTTTTCGCAGTCGACTTTCGTGCTTGAGTCAACTGAGTTTTTTTGGAGCTGGCGCTCTTTTTGGCGCTAGCGGTCTTATTGGAATTGACGGCCTTTTTGGCGCCAGTCGCTACCTTACTCCCCCCCCCCTTGCTAGCCTGCTTCTTGGGGGCATTCCTTTTTGCCGCTTTCTTGGCAGCTACTTTCTTGGCCGTTTTCAAAATTGACTTTTTCTTAACCGTAGACTTTCTAACGGCCGTCTTCTTACCCCCAGTTGGCTGCTTTTTGGGTGACTTAGCTGTCCCGGCGTTCTTTTTTTTTGGACTCAATGCTTTCAATCCCATCTCTGAGGGTAATTTAGGCAAATCGGCAACTACTAACAGCACAAATTGCTAACTTGATTATCATCGAGGTGAGCATGAATTCACCCGATAAATTGATTTTGACCGTGGATGCACCGATGAAACACACTATAACAGTGCGTGGCAATGTGTCATTCCCAAACCAACCATTGTTTCATTCAGATTTTCATAATTCCTAGTAGCCTTATTTCTCGGGCGGGCTTGCAATGACCAACGCGAAATTGGAGGGCACCCAGCCCCAAAGTATCATTTCGGGGGTGGCTTACCAACGCTGCATCAACCCCCAATGTGGGTACACTCTCGACGTAGGCCAAGTGCGAACTGCTTGCGATCGCTGTGGGGATCTGCTCGATATTGAGTACGACTGGGATCGGATCAGAGTTCCCAGTCAACTAAGCCATTTCGAACAAATGTGGTTGCAACGACATTCGCCATTGCGATTCAGTGGTGTTTGGAGGTTTCACGAGCTTCTGCCCTTTGCTCCTGCGGAAAAGGTCGTCACTGTAGGTGAAGGACAGACGCTGCTCCAAAAGGCTAATTTTGTCGCAAATTTTGTCGGTCTGGAAAAAGAAAACCTCTTCCTACAGTATGAGGGCATGAACCCCTCAGGCAGCTTCAAGGACAATGGAATGTGTGCTGCCATCACCCATGCCCACTTAACCGGTGCTAGGCGTGCCGCTTGCGCCTCTACGGGAAACACGAGCGCTTCGCTGGCCATGTATAGTTCCGTTACGGGCTTGATGAAAGCCATCATTTTTATCGGCAGTGGAAAGATTTCTTACGGAAAATTAAGCCAAGCTCTCGAGTATGGTGCATTGACTGTTCAGATAGCAGGCGACTTTGATGATGCGATGCAGCGAGTTCGTGAGGTCTCAAAGGATCTAGGAATCTACGTAGTCAATAGTATCAATCCGTTTCGTTTGGAAGGCCAAAAGACAATCATGTTCCGAGTGCTGGAAGCCTTACGCTGGCAAGTCCCGGATTGGATCGTGGTTCCAGGCGGTAACCTTGGAAATTCAAGCGCCTTTGGTAAAGCGTTTATCGAACTGAAACAGCTTGGGCTCATTGAACGAGTGCCCAGATTGGCTGTCATCAATGCGGCAGGTGCAGATACTTTGTATCAGTTGTACTCGCGTCGTGGACTGCGATGGAATTCCGGCCAACCTGACATGGGAGTCGTCCGTGATTACTACGATGACTTGGATTCTCGCTCTGCAAAAGCAGATACCATTGCTAGTGCAATTGAAATCAACCGACCAGTGAATCTGACGAAGTGCCTGAGAGCGCTCGACTTTTGCGACGGAGTTGTACGCCGCGTAACCGATCAAGAAATCCTCGATGCGAAAGCTCAGGTTGGCGCAGGCGGTATCGGATGCGAACCAGCTAGCGCTGCCAGCGTTGCTGGAGCCAAACTACTGCGTGAGGAAGGAGTCATTGCTCCCAGCGATCGCGTAGTATGCATCCTGACCGGGCACCAGCTCAAGGACCCAACTGCCACAGTCGCCTATCACACGACGGATCAAGAGAAGTTTAATGAGGTCCTCGGTTCTCGAGGCGTCAGCCGCGCCTCGTTTGCTAATCGGGCAGTAGCTGTTCCCAATGAGGTTGAGGCCATCGTTCGCGCCATTCAGCTATATAGTTAGGAGTCGCTCAATAATAGGAGTCCGCGTTGGTAAAAATAAGATAGTGAAAACACCGCTATGCGTCCGTGCAACTCACACTAGCTGCCAGGCAACCTATAGGGCTCTAATCCCCGCAAGCGGTGACCTAATCATTCCAATTCACTTGATTTAATCCATACTGGATTGCTTCAACGATCTGCTCAAGCTCCGGCTCTTCGATACATAGCGGTGGCATGATAATGATTACGTTGCCCAATGGCCGCAGCCACACGTCCCTCTTCAGTGCAGCCTCACAGACTTGCCAGCCTTTGCGCTCGGCCCAAGCGTATCCCTCCATCGAACTGCGATCCCGCACCAACTCTACCGCTGCCACTAATCCACGAATACGCACGTCCCCAACATGCGGATGCAGCTTGAGTGGTTGTAGCAAATCTTCCAGAATCTTACCTTGCCTTCCGACATGAGCTATTCGGTCGGTGCGATCCATAATGGAAAAAGTTGCCAAAGCAGCTGCACAGCTCAACGGGTTACCTCCATACGTGTGCCCATGAAAAAAAGAACGCGAATCGGAGTAAGCGCCCAAAAAAGCATCCCAGATGCGGCGTGTTGTAATTGTTGCCGCCAACGGCAAATACCCCCCACTAAGTCCCTTCGCGGCACACAGAAAATCAGGCTCTATTCCTTCCCACTGGCAGGCCCATAGTTTTCCTGTGCGTCCCATGCCAACTGCAATTTCGTCCGCAATGAGCAAGACACCAAATCTGCTTGCCAGATCGCTAAGCCCCTTGAGAAAGCCTGGTGGATGCATAACCATCCCCGCTGCACCTTGAACCAAGGGTTCAACGATTACGGCCACCATCCGGTCGCCATATTTCTGGAAGAGATCCTCATAAGAGGCCAAATAACCTGTTACCAGGTCTTTCGCAACCATGTCGATGGGTATGCGAAAACTGTCGGGACAAGGACCTCGAACTACATCAAACAGCAAGGGATCAAACATTGAGTGAAAACGAGAGACCCCACCCACACTTACACTGCCAATCGTATCTCCATGATAAGCGCCACCCACGGCCATAAACAAATTACGTTGTGGTTCCGGAGACGCGCATTGCCGCCAATACTGAAAGGCGAGTTTGAGTGCCACCTCGATCGCCGAAGAACCATCACTGCTGTAGAAAACACATTCCAAGCTTTTTGGTGTACGTTCGACCAAGCATTTTGTCAGCTCAATAGTCGTGGCGTTGCTCATACCCAATGAAGACACATGGGCCACGCGATTGAGCTGCTCCACAATGGCTTGATTGATTTCCGGATGCGCGTGCCCGTGGATGTTGCACCACATGCTAGCCACACCATCTAACAGTCGCCGTCCGCGAATATCTTCAAGCCAAACCCCTTCAGCTCGCTGAATGACTAGGGGCTCGTATTCGGACATCTGCGTAAAAGCATGCCAGTAGTGCTGTTTGTCCCAATACAGCAACTCATCGTGATTCAGCATAAAACGGCGGTCAATATTTCGTGATGTTTCAAGACAGGAAGCAAGAGCACAGGAACCGCGTCTGAATTGGAAATCAAGCCACGAGCTGCAACACGACGCTGAAAAGAGAGGGTATCAGCACACTCCAAATCGCTCTTTGTGGATTGTGCTCTGAGTTCCTACCAGTGTACAGTTTCTACCAATGAACTTCGACTAGTGCTCCCACGCGAACACCCAACATGGCGCTAGCACTGTCATCAACCAATACAATCTTGAGGTTTTGCCCCGTTTCCGCAATGGCAACCAATGTCATCGAAGGTTGCGAGTGAGATTCGGGGTGTAGCCCAAACGTTTCATGTTCGTCGACTACAACCCGTGTGGTAGATTCGCGAGGAACTGCAGATAGGCTGGCAACTGTTATATCGGTGAGCAAATTACCTGCTGCGTCAACCTCAACCACTTTTCCAGAAAGTCTATTAGGCACTGTGGGTTTCTCGTAGCATTGTTGCACGCTGACATGTCATCCTGACACTCCCAAAGCCAACACGTTGTCCTAACCCAGTGGCTCTACGTGAGCCAAATTGTAACAACCAAAGACTCACACGGGAAACGCAACGGATGGATTCAGCCGACTAATCTATACGGATTTTTGTGGTTCCTATCACTAAGGCTGGAAACTGTTGCCGGGCGGAACCGCCAGCTACGGCAAGCTCAATCCGTCCCTGCGACCCAATTACCCATACAGGCTTGCCCCCCTCTGCCTCTCCGTAACAGCCCACCAGCGGGGCGCTCGGACCGTTTTGCATATGCAAGTGATTTACACCTTCGGGCAACCAATTACCGGGCAAATTCGTCAAAATATTTCCATAGGTGTCGAATCCCACTATCTCACATTCAAATCCATCGTCAATTCGCTCCAATTTGGCACAAGGCAAACGGATTGGCGGGGATTGCAACTCCGAGCCTAGGTCCCACAATGAAACGCCGGAAGCCAAATGGGCCGCTACAGGCGCCATGATATCTCTCCCGTGAAATGTCCTGGTCACGTTACCACACCACCACTGAGAGCGATCCAACTCAACCCCTGCGACAACCGCATTTCCGTCTACCAAGTCAGTGAGCAATCCATTGTCGGGTAGCACATAGAACTGCTGACCAATCTCGACCGCAACTAAACGACGATTAGTACCCACTCCAGGATCAATAACACACAGATGCACCGATCCAATTGGGAAAAGCTGTGTTACCTCTGCCAGCATGCGTGCACCACATCGAATATCTTGCGGTGGGACTGAGTGCGAGATATCTACGAGCCTACACGTAGGAGCACGGGACAGAATCACGGCCTTCATCTGCGCAACGTAAGTATCGCTAGTGCCGAAATCAGTCAACAACGTAATGAGAGATGTTGACACGCCCGAAGTTATTGTTTTCATTCGGGATTTATTGGCAAGCGGCACAGCTTTCTCGCTAGTGTAAAAACCAAATGAACGTGCGCGATTATGAACTCGAATTTCATCACTGGATGTGTGGGCCGAGACGCGTGAGCGGCCAGGCCTCGAGTACTACGCGAGGCCTCACTGAACCTTACAGCTTCGGCTCACAGATCCTAGTGCGCATGCATTTTGTTACATGAAACTATGCAATCAGTTTGTTATCCAGTTCATTTTGGACCTCCCCCGAATTGATTCATAAATTCAACGGCGAGGTGTTACTCGATGACTTCCAACCCCGGTTTGGCGGCTTTCAGTTCATCAATACCTGAATAGCTAACCGCACTATTACGCACATTCACCGTCTTCAGTTTGGGTAGGCCTTTTAACTGCACGAACCCCTCGTCGTCAATGAGCGTGCCAGATAGGTTCAAGGACTCTAGCGCCTGCATTTTCAGGAGCGTCGGAATCGATTCGTTGCTAACGACTGTGGCTTCCAGATTTAGTTCAGTAAGCTTTGTTAGAGTCTCTAACGCTTGAAAACTCTCATCGTCCAACTTGGTCTCCCAAAGTCCAAGGTACGTCAGATTGCTTAATTGGTTGAGTTTCGTTAGTCCGGCAGGACTCGGCAATTTGCATTCACTGATGTCGACAAAGTTTGCTTTGGGAAATTGACCTAAAACTTCCATCCCCTGGTCATCCATGCTACTGGCGCGAAGCTCAAAGCGCTCCAGGTTTGCCAGGCCCTTCAATTCATTTATTCCGGCACCAGTAATATCGCAATTCCGAATGCGGAGCCGTTTAAGATTTTTCAAGCTCGCCAAATGATGCATGCCGGCATCCGTTATTCGCGCTGAATCCAACTGAATCGACTCAAGAGACGAAATCTTTCCCAGAACTGCTAGCGCGTCATCGTTCAATCCCGTCGTGTTGAGATTCAGAGACTTGAGTTTTAGCCCAGATAGCGCATCGAGTCCCTCCGCAGAGACCTTGGCGCGTTCCAGTTGTAAATCAACCAATGCAGAGAGTTTACTTAGGTGCTTCAGTCCCTCATCGGTGACGTTGGTACGTCGTAGATCAAGTGCCCGAATTTTTGGCAGATCGCTGATAAATCCCAGACCCTCATCTAAGACACTCGTTTGAGTCAAAATGAGTACATCAATGGATGGAACTTTCGATAGAGATTTAACTGCAACGTCCGTGACTGCCGATCCGCCTAGGTCCACACGACGCAGTTTGGTTAAGCTTTCCAGGGACTGGAATCCTTGATCGGTAATTCCGGGACCGCTAAGGGAAAGAGTTGTTAGGTTCGGCAGGCCTGCCAGCAGAGGTATCAGGGTGCCAGCATCTTCGCTGCGCATGATCGAGGCTTCGATCACTTCTCCCTGGCTATTCTTGGTGAGCGCAAAACCTGCTTCCTCGAGACCTTTAACCGATTCGGCATCGTCAACCAACTTTTCAGCCTTGGTCGCAGGTTCCTGCACAGACTTGCTAGCCTCGCTATTGCGTGAATTGCTATTACAGCCACAGTGAAACAACATTGCAAAAGCAACCGTCGCACAGCTCAAGGAAAACAACTTACTCGTCATACAAATTCAATCCCTGGTTTGATCGATAAATGTAAATGCTTACAGAGACACGCAAACGTCATAAGTACGCGGCGTGTCTCGACAGGATCTCACCCTCCCATTCCGAGCAATGCGAGAAGTTTATGAGGATCACGCGGGTGATTGGGGCAATTCTTTTCCGAGTAAAATATCTCGCGTCCTCAGCAAATCCTGATCGACATTAGCTTAACCGCTGATCGGTGGATACAAAACCAGTTCAATGCAGCTTTCCGAAGCGGGAAGCCCACTTTATTGCGAGCCCCACTTTCGAGCTAACGATCAGCCTGAAAATTCTTGGCTCTGCGAACCAGACATAGACGGTTCCATGGAGCCTGTTATTTACGTATACTAAGTGGGCTTTCTGCCGACTTAGCGGAAGCTGTTTTCCCCTACTCTGAATCCGAGTACCGAGCTTCTTTTGGCTTGTGTTCTTCGCGACCTTTGATTTTTGGGGACGCTAGAGTCGCCCTCCTTCCATGTCCAATCTCCCATCATCATTCCAAGGAATCAACAATGGCTAATCGTAGAACACGTCGGCAATTCATGGGGCAATCCGCCGCTGTAGCGGGTGGCGTTTGGCTGGGTACCAGCCTGGCGAGTAAGTCTCACGCTTCGGCACTGCAAGGCCTGTCTGCCGCTTGCGTAGGCGTAGGGGGCAAAGGTAGTAGTGACACAAGCCACATTGCAGAGCAAGGAGTAAGCATCGTGGGGCTATGTGACGTAGATAAGCGGACCCTAACCAAGAAAGGGCGAGAATTCCCTGATGCTCAGCAGTTCCAGGACTTCCGTGAAATGTTGGATAAGCTCGGCGATAAAGTAGATATCGTTACCGTGAGTACGCCTGACCACGTACACGCATCGGCTGCGATGATGGCGATGAAAATGAAGAAGCACGTGTATTGCCAAAAGCCTCTAACCTGGTCGATCGGCGAAGCTCGCATGATGCGAGAAACGGCTGCCAAGATGGGTGTCGTGACCCAGATGGGCAATCAAGGTACTAGCGAAAATGGTCTTCGCGAAGCCGTTGAAGTGATTCGCTCGGGAGCAATCGGTGAAGTTCGTGAAGTCCACGTGTGGACCAATCGTCCAATATGGCCACAGGGCGCGGGACGTCCCGCGGGTGAAGATCCTGTGCCGGCAGAGTTGGATTGGAACCTGTGGATTGGCCCTGCCGCCATGCGTCCTTACAAAGAAGGCGTATACCATGACTTCAATTGGCGCGGGTGGGTTGACTTCGGCACCGGTGCACTCGGCGATATGGCTTGCCATACCACCAACATGCCAGTCATGGCTCTGGAGCTCTGGGATCCCGTGGCTGTAACAGCGGTCGCCAATTCGGGCATCGTTGACAACGAGCAGTACCCATCCAATTCGACTCTGAAATTTGAATTCCCCGAGCGCAATGGCTTGGCAGCCTGCGAGTTTTATTGGTACGACGGTGGCAATCTGCCCCCGGATGCTATTATTGAACAGTTGCCAGAATCCTTCCGCGAACGCGTGGCTAAACAACGAGCTGGCGAATTGCAACGTGGTACTAGCGGTGCCGTTGTGGTTGGTTCCACCGGCATGATTTTTTCACCCGATGACTATGGAGCACGCTACGATGTGATTCGTAAGGGTGTCGTCGATACCAATGTCAAGTTGCCAGAGCAATCGTTGCCGCGGGTCCCATTCAAGGGGCAAACGGATCAACGTCAGAAATGGGAATTCGTAAAATCCATTACTGGAGAACACGCGCCAGGAACCATGTCCAATTTCGGATATGCTGGCCGACTAACCGAAACCATGCTAGTAGGCATTTTGGCATTACACTCTAACGTAGGACAACGCATCGAGTGGAATGCCAAAGACCTGAAGTGCACGAACCTGCCAGAACTGAACAAGTACGTGCGTCGTGAGTACCGCGAAGGCTGGACACTGTAGACATTGCATGCGAGTTGTTCGTTAAGAATAACGTCGCTACGTCAATCAATATTCAGTCAGCAACTGCAAGCGAGCTAAAGTGATTTAGCTCGCTTTTTTCTTTATGACGACTTTTCACCTATTGATGAAGGTTTGGCCATTGATGATTCTCCACCTGGAGCCCAGATCTGAGCGCTGAAGACATTACTGGGTCAACTACGATTTCCAATCAATCCATCCATATATCCGGATAGACTAATGAAGGAGTAGCCCGGCGCAAGCATGAAGCTTGCAGCTAAATGACCGTGCGCGATTACGAACTCTGCACGTAGTGAGGTTGCAACTCAGGAATTGCTCGACATCGTCTCTCTGGCAGACGTTAGGCGAGCGGCAGGAATAAACGTCCCAACCCGAAACGTAAGTGAGGGATTCTTGTTCG
>JAGQOY010000095.1 GCA_020427005.1 Planctomycetales bacterium | reverse complement strand
GGAAACTCTTCAATTCGTGTTGCGAGCCAGGTTCTTTTCGAAACATTTTCTGAAGAATGGAGACAAGCCGTTTCTGGTAATCCGTCTCCAATATAGTGATCGATTGAAGTTGTTCCTCTTGGAGCTCAAGCTCAAGCTGAATAGGTTTGCTATCAAGTAATTCCACCAATCGGCTGAGATTGTTTGGATCAGGGCCGACTACCGGAAAGCCGTCGCGCGACTTCTCTTGAGCGAATATTCCGCTGCGCACAAAAAGGATCAGCATCAAGCAAAGAGCACGCATTGATTCACCGTGAAGATAGTTTCTATGGATTTATGTTAACAAAATCCTCAGGAAACGAGAAGCCGGCAATCGGAGTAGACCAGTCCGGTATAAACATGGGGCCTCCCACGATTGTGCCTCCTGCATAGTAACCCGTAGTGGGACCTGCCGTTGAGCATTTTGGCCTGATACGTTGACTGACGTACGGGAATGAGTTCGTTTCCAATATGGAGGCATCAAACATGCGATTACTATTTTTGGGGTTGTTGTGTTCTCTCCTTATGTTGCTCTCGACCTCGACTTCTGATTGTCGGAGCCTTACAAAAGACGAATCGCTGAAATTAATCGGAGGTCAAGGGCCAGGAGGAGGAGGAGGAACGGTGTCTACTGTTTCAGATGCTTGTTGTTACATTGATCAATTGTGTTTGGCAGCCCAGGCACCTTGTAACAACGGTACTGAGACCACTTGCAATGATTATGTATCGTGGTACGGGCATACCGCTCCATTTTTGGCAAGGTGCTATGAGGATCCGACAACTATTTTTGATTGTGACGAGTTCTGGCCAGCGACCCACAGTTATTGCGGATTCACTTATACATGCCACTGGACCGCTGGCGTTGGCTGTCTGACGGATGGTAGTCAAGTGAATCATGATGTACCCGATGAATGTCAGGACCTGTGTTCCAACACACCGTTCTAACGAGTGCGTATGGATTCATTCTCATGAAGATTGTAATAGTATTATTAATGTATTTACTGTTGCGACCTACCCTATTTGGGCAGGTTACTTCCGAGGCAACAGCTTTGGCTGCAGAAGCTCTGTTGCGCGCCCAAGAAGTGACAGCTAACTCTCCCTCAGGATCTATGAAGTTCGAAGCAATATTGTTCTCCAAAGATCAACAAGGCGAAACACATACCAACAACTTCACTGGGAAAGTCCAATGGGACTATCCAAACATTCGGTGGGATTACACAGAGGCTCAGGATAGTTTCGAAGGCAGGATGTTCATACTGTTAGAAAATGACGAAGAGATTTGTAAAATTGATCTGGGACTTGGTAATGCTTACCGTAGTCCTGACAAAACATTTTCTTATCCAGATGTTCTCCGTTTTGCGCCCTGGCAAGGATGGTTTGAAGCAGCTCAGGGAGTGTCATTCGAGCAGATACTAGATTTTGATCGAAAGACAGTCGGAGAACCGGTAGCCTCTGCAGATAATGAAGGAGGTGATCTTGTTTTTCGCGCAGCTTCCGAAAAGCCAGGAGAAGGCATGAGATTTCGTTTTTCGTCGACGTATTTGCCACTCTTAATAAAGAATGTCTCTGGAGATTTTACGGGGGAACGAACTATCACCTGGGTTAATATTGATGGGCGTTCTTATCCTAGCTCTCTCGAATACTTTCAGGGAACGGGAACAGGAAAGCCGGGAAGGGCAACAATAAAGTTTTCGGAGCACCAACCTACGCATTCCCTGCAAAAGGCAGACTTCTTTTTTAAAACCGTTGATCGTAAAAGTCTAAAAAAAATTTTTACGCTACGTCTTGGAAAAGAACCGTCAGTTGTCGTTCTGAAAGGTGGAGTTACCCGCGAGGAGAAACTTAAAGAGTTAGGCAAGGTAGCCAAGGAAAAAGGGTTTCTGACAGAACAAAACTAAGTTTTAGTTGAGGCACCTCCAATATGAGGTATCAGGAGTTTTGGCTAGCAGCGGTAATTTTGTTTTCCACAACATCAGCCCGAGCAAAAGCAGACGTGGAGTGTGGCCCCATGTGCCTCGCTGTAGTCTTAGAGGCACTTGATATCGACTATAGTTATGCCGATTTGTTAGGCCGATTGGGTCGACCTTTTAAGGATGGTTTTCCTATTTCAACCCTGGCTGAAGTGTCTGAGAGCTATGGTCTGAACGTCCGGTTAGTCAAGACAAATTTCGAATCTCTGCAACTGAGAAGAAAAAGGGGAGAGAGATTCGCGTGCATTTGTTTGATTGACGACAAACACTTCTTGCTCTGCAATGACATTCAAGATGATACAGCCTTTGTCATAGACCCTCCCAATACGTACGAACGAGAACGGGCAGCATTCGAAGCCATGTGGGCGGGGCATGCGTTGCTTATCTCGAATGGTACCTTAGTATCTGAGGAGGAGCTTATTGGCTTTAAGATTAGTTGGCTTTCTGTGTGGGGTGCAATAGCCGTATCAACTATAATATGCATGGGCACGGTATATCTTTTGAAAAAGAGGCTGCGATGACAATTGCTGTTTCTGGTCTTCTTTTTGTTACTTCATGGCTTTGTATTCCAAATACGGAGTCAGTTTTATTAACCAAAACATTCCACCAGGAATTAGACCTTGGTTCTGTTGATCTTGGTCATAGGATGGTAGCCGAGCTAAATATCATAAACGACTTTGATCGACCAGTAATCATCCGAGAAGTAAAGTTGTCTTGCAGCTGCGTCAGTGGTGCAATTGAAAAAAAAGAACTGCAGAGCAGGGAATCTACTACGTTACGACTTGAGCTTCAGACAAGTCGTGGAGGCGAAAAAAACGCAATCGTATCGGTATATGGTGAGGACAATGTGCATCTCAGCACAATACCTATCAAGTGGACAGTACTGCAAAATATGATTGCCGAACCAGCACCGATTAGTTTTGGTGAGGTTGGCGGTTCGTCCAGCCAAGAACTGGAAATAAAAATATGGCGGGTAAAAGACAAAAAGCAACTGGTTCCCAAAGGATTAAGAGTAAGTGCGTCACCTGGCCAGGTTTTGAAAGTAGAAGTTATAGAGCCGAATACTGTGCGTATTCTACTTGCTGACGCTGCAAGTGTGCGTGATTCTGCTGGCCACCTAGACGTGCAGGATTCTGAAACCGGGCAAAACATTGTAACCTTGCCGGTGCACTGGCGTGTCAAGACGCCTCCGGTATTGGTTTTTCCTTCAGTCATTAGGTTGAAAGTTGACAATATTAAACCGATAAGCATCAACTTGATTGCAAAAGAAGAAGACTTAGCGCAAATCACAACTGTCGAAAGTCAGCTGACGATTGCAGATTGGTCGGTTGACCAAATTTCCAAGAGATCAGCTAGACTGACCGTTACGTTTGACGGCTCAGATGTTATTTCGATAAACTCGAACTCGTTAGCGTTAAGAATTAGCATAAGAGGTGAGGAAGGTATTTCAATTCCAGTGTTTCTACTCGGGAAGCCAAATACCGAGTAACGATACTCTAATCTATTGCCAAGATTGATAACATGCCTTTGAGTATTCTCAACCATTCGCCAAGGCGATCAGCATTTACTCTTATAGAATTGATCATTTCCTTTGTAATTGTCTCTGTACTGATTTCTCTTCTTTTAATGGGAGTATCGTCGGTAAGAGAAAGTAGTCGCAGTTTAACATGCCAAAATAACCTGCGGCAACTTGGACTGGCATATCAGCAGCTTCCCAAGGGCAAAAGCAGAACAATGGGTTCAATTCAAGCCAGACTGCTCCCTTTCCTAGAGCAGACGTGGGTTGCCAATTCGGTACCTCCAATTGAACTGACTACGTTTGGGTTAATGTGTGATAGAGTGTATACACCAAAAGATGACATTGATTCTACAAGTATATCAGTCTTTCAATGCCCATCGGATGGTGCGACCGCACTTGGGACAAACTATCGGGTTTGCATGGGGCCAGATGCGCAACCTAGAGCAGAAGACGGTGGTGGTCGAGGCCCATTTGTGAGCTACGCTGAAGCCAGAACTAACATTCCTCGGGGACTAAGTAATGTAGTTTCGTTTGCCGAACGATTGCGGTCGAATAGCTCAAACTCCTACTTTCAGTCACAGCGTGATATTTGGTTTGCAGGTCTTGCTTCAAACTCTTCGTCAGATGTATATCTGACGGCCAGCGAGTTAGCTGTTAGACACCCTCCAAAGTTCTTTTATAGATCATGTGGTCATAGCTGGTATAGTCAACTCGCAGTTTTTACGGCGTACAACCATTTGGCGGGGCCAAATTCGGGCGGAACTGCCCTCGTGCAAAACCCTTGGGGTGGATCTGTAGTTGAAGGGCTTGGTTACGTCATTCCCAGTACATCAAACCACAGTGCAGGAGTAAACGTTGCTAGATGCGACGGGTCAGTCAGCCTTGTTGCGGACGGTATCGACGTTTTAGTGTGGCGAGCCCTAGGTACTGCTATAGATGGCAGTTAGTCTGTGCAAATCTGGCACTTGCTTTTGGACTGACGCGGCGGATATCTTCGCAATCCGATCTGGTAGAGACGATGCCAGACAGGTTTATTTTGGTGTGAATGGACCACCCATTCCCCTGGGAGAAAATGCAAAGGAATTTGTTCTTGAGCTTCTGAGATTTCAAAAAGTTGGACAACCATGCAGATTTGACCCAATTTGCAAAGCGAGAGCGGGGGTTTTAAACGCTGATTTCGGCGAATTTGGCCTCTTTCATGGGCTTTATGGTGACAGGTATCAACGAAGCAACGACTGACGACGGAAGGTTTTACTCGGTTGCTTGCTCCGACCTTGACCCGGATGCCGAGAAAGTAATCAGCCAAGCATTGAAGATGGAAGTCAAGTCCAAGTTCTTAGGGGTGGAGAGGGCTTCCTTGCTGATGTAGATGTCAACCGCGATGAAGACGGCAACTTTGAGCTTACATTTCTTCTGTAGCGAAAAAAACAAGCCAACAGCATTGATGATTCGACCGCGAACCTCCAAATAAGCGTAGCCATTAAATTCGTGCTCGAAGAAGTGCCGAACCTCTGCATGACGTATGCTCGGAAGACCTTCAAGGCGAACAACCAAACCGTGTTTGGATTGGATACGAAAATCAAAGTTATTTCGTAAGATCCAATATATGGCCAGTACTAGCCCACCTCCAAACAGCATTCTCATCCAAAACATCAGTTACAAATTCTCTTCATAATATTGGCTCAGGCTACGGACTCTGCGTATCATGGCAGTTAAGCAGAGTCCGATAACTGCCAATCCAGAAAGGTAGATGAAGGCAAATTCGATGTACTCGGTAATGGGATCATCCACACTGAAGAGCAGCAGCAAGAATCCTAGCATGCAAATCACTGTCATAAAGAACACGAACCGGGCACGGTAAAACATGGCGCTGGCAACAATCATCATAGGATATCCTACCAGCAACAAACCACGAGGTGGTTCGGCAAAATACAACAGTAAGGTGTACACGACACAATCGAATGCGGCCCAACTCAGATAGGCCAGATCTCGCAGACGGTCTCTATGTGAAATACGCTGGAGAACAACGGAACCAGCGATCCAAAGACACAGCAACGCCAAACGCATTATGTAAGGAAGGGTCTGAGCGGAACGAGTAAAGTAAGCCGTGGTAATGATTAATAAAACTGAGAAAATTGCTACGACGTGGCTAAATAGAACCGGTTGTTGTCGCCAAAAGTTTCCGGCCAAGTCCCGCCAACCCAGTTTAGGCCTCGCGATGGGTTCGCCACGAAGAAACCTCTGCAAATCGTCGCAAAAATCATCGGCAGAAGAATACCGGGCCTCGGGCGACTTGGCCATAGCGCGCTCGATAATACGTTCGACGCTGCGAGGAACATTTTTGTTTAGTTGCCTCGGCGCTATCGGTTCTCGATCGAGTACTTGAAGTAAGACGTCAAAGGAAGTCGGGCCCGTAAATGGTGCTTGCCCCGTACACATAGCATAAAGTATGGCGCCGAGCGAATAGATATCCGCACTCTTTTCGACTCTTTTGAGTCGTCCACACGCCTGTTCGGGCGGCATATATGCAGGAGTACCTAAAATCTGCCCGCTGAATGTTAGGTCTTCAGCCAATTCTTGTTGCTTGGCGAGCCCAAAATCAATCAAGTACGGTTCGCCTTCCACATCCAGTAGCACGTTAGAGGGCTTCAGATCGCGATGAATAATTCCTGCACGATGTGCATCAGCGACAGCTGCACCAATCTTCAACGCAATTCGCAACGCATCGAGAATACCAAAGTCGGACTCACGGAGTCGCTCAGCGAGATCGCATCCCTCAACCAATTCCATCGTAAAATAAACGAGTCCATGAATCTCGCCCCATTCGAAGATGGGCAGTATATTCGGATGTCGTAACGAGGCAGCCGCTTTTGCCTCTGCCTGGAAGCGGTGCACTTCTTCTTTGGTCGCATATTCACCGGAACGAATCACCTTGAGAGCAACCGTGCGGTCCATCGAGTTGTCTCTGGCTTTATAGACCACTCCCATTCCACCGCGATCGATTTCAGCCAGAAGGTCGTATTTCCCAAATGTGACGGGTAGCTCTGCCTCTGTCAAATGCGCCACCGACCACGTGGAGGTTCTTGAAAGCGGCGTTCTCTGCTGCCTCAAGGCTTCCGTACCCGAAGCTGCCACCTCTGACGAGGAAGCGAGGAAGCTCGGCGATGCGAACTCCGATGTCAATTCTTTGCTGGGGCCAATCCATTGATTCAGTGATGTATGCATCTGTAAGAAATCAAGGATCTCATCTGCGCATTCCGGGTGTTGTGCGCACAACCGAGCGGTGTCGATGGGCTCACCAGCCTCCATGGCCGCAATACACTGGGCAAGTATTTGCTCTAATCGTTGATTTGACACAAACACTCTCTCAAAAACTGTTTTCTGCGAAAGAATTGCAAGGAAGTGCTACACCGCAATATTCAAATGCCTTAGGCTAGACGGACATTACCTTATAAACCTATTTTGGAAAGGTAGGACTTTCGCCGGTTCCTTTTAGGTAACCATTGAAACCAGCAGGATCATACTGATTCTACGGCTAACTTCACGACTATCTTTCGATTTACGATTTCCCCAGCAAGAGGAGCGTGCGCATCCTCAGGGAAAAATACTGCGCAGTTCCCCGGAGTAAGTTCAAACCAAAGCTCTGGAGGATCGTTAAAAAAGCTAAGATCGGTCTGTGGGTCATAAGCTTCGTGCACAACCTGACATTGCCTGGTTGTCCTCCATCCGATTCGATCTGTTCCCTCAAGTACAACTTGTATATCTATGTACCGGCGGTGAGCCTCGAGCTTAGCTCGCTCAATTCCTCGGGGTTGGTTGGTAGCCACGATGGCAAAGGCTTCCGCACCTCGGATGTCGATTTTACCTTCATCTAACTGACAAAGGTCGGTAGCCCGCAAGAACTCGAATCCCAGATGCAATAGGTGGTGGCATGCTTCGTAACGCTGAGCATTCTCAAGAGCACATAAGATCATTGGCGGTTTTCCATTCAGATTTGTATTAGGGGACAATTCACTCAAAGCCATTGAACCACTCAAGGGCATGGGAATGAATGGATCTCTTGAAAACTTTGACGAGCAGACTGCAATCGTTGCATTCGCTATGACGCACATTGACCCAACCGGTTTTTACGACGTTCTAGTCGAGACTCTTGCAAAATTGCCAAAATTTGGACCAGATAGGATGGAGACGATATCCGATGTACGCTCACCAACCAGTTTGGTGGTTCATTGAGCCCTGTTCCGTTTTCTGAGGGGCTGGGTACCATTATCGTACTGCAAATATCGTACAGCAAAACATAAGCAAAGGATGGACAGTCCGCGTTGGAAGCCGGAAGTCAGTTCAGACAACAAAGGTCAATTGAGAGAGAAAATGGAAGCAGGAATTGTTGGCTTACCCAACGTGGGCAAGAGTACTCTGTTTAATGCGTTAACTAGTAGCCAAGGAGCACAAGCTGCAAACTACCCATTTTGCACCATTGAGCCGAATGAGGGAATTGTAAGTGTACCTGATGAGCGCCTAAAACGAATTACAAAATACATTGTGCCGCAAAAGACGATTCCGGCCTATCTGAAGCTGGTTGATATCGCTGGAATTGTGAAAGGGGCAAGCGAGGGAGACGGCTTGGGAAACAAGTTCTTGAGTCACATTCGACAAGTGGATGCGATCCTGCAGGTCGTCCGTTGTTTCGAGGACGATGACGTAATCCATGTTAGCGGCAAAGTTGATCCTGTAGTCGATGCGGAAATAATAGAGACTGAGCTGATGCTGGCTGACATTCAAAGTTTGGAAACTGCGCTCCCGAAAGCCGAGCGGGCATCCAAAAGTGGTGACAAGGAAGCCAAACTTCGAGTGTCGGCAATTAGTAGCTCATTGGCTCATTTGGCGCAAGACCAACCGTTGCGCACCTTAAAGCTGCCTGAAGCTGAGAGCAAGGCCATCGCCAGCTTTGGTTTGATGACGGCCAAACCCATTCTGTACATCGCCAATGTAGACGAAACGGATTTGCGAGGAGAAGGTAGCTTAGCCACAGCAGTTCGGGAGTTTGCAGACCGATCAGGTGCTGCCGTGGTTCCTGTGTGTGCAAAACTAGAGGCCGAATTGGCGGAACTGGATGAACTGGATCGACTCGAGATGCTTGAATCCGTGGGCTTGAAGGAACCCGCTTTGGCTGTGGTTGCGCGCCAAGCATATCAGACGTTAGGATTACAGAGCTATTTCACGGCTGGAGAAAAGGAAGTACGGGCCTGGACAATTCCCGTAGGCGCTACCGCTCCACAGGCTGCAGGTGTAATCCATACGGACTTTGAAAGAGGTTTTATTCGCTGTGAAGTCTACACATTGGAGGATCTCGAGACGTATGGTAGTGAGAAAGATATACGCAACGCAGGAAAACTACGTACTGAAGGCAAGTCCTACGTGATGCAAGATGGCGACATCTGCCACTTCTTGTTCAATGTATAATTAAGAAAGTTGCCATCTTTCGGTGATACAGCAATTAGCATTCATCGTCGATCAATACTTCGCAGCGATGGACACTAATTAACCTATAGGAAGTAAGTCAGTTGAACGCTGAACAAAACTCTTTGGCCCCATCTGGGTTGGCAATCTTTCTTTCGTTGGTTGCGGTTGGAATTTCGGTATATTCCGTGTTTAAAGCTCCCATCGACGTTTCTGACTTGGAAAAACCTGCCGGACTCACATCCACGGCAATTCACGAAGACGAAATAACGCCTAAAGAAAACACTCCGCTGGGAGATGGCAAAGCTCTCGATTCCCCAGCGACTGTTCGGCCGCCATCCACATCCAAGCCTACGGTAATGCTGCCAACTATTTCAGCTCCAGCTACGCGCGAAGAGCTGGAAAAGGAAGCCATTTTCTTGGTTGAAGCTTTGATGTCTGCCCTGCCAGACCAGCCCCTAGCTATGCACGTCGCGGCAATACTCTACGCTCAATTGCATCGCACTGAAGAAGCCGAGGAATTATGGCAGAAGTGTATTAGGATCGACCCCACCGTCGAGCCCTATTATCTTAATTTGGCAGCGAATGCTTTGGATCGAGGCGACAGCGAGTTGGCGCTGATGACCCTTCAAGATGCGGTAAGCCGAGGTATGAAATCGCCTGACATCTTACACCACCTGGGCTTGGCCCTGACAAATCAAGGTCAAGCAAAAGAAGCGATTGAAGTATTGCAGGAGGCACTGCAACTAAGCCCCGATTCACCCGGTCACTGGATGGTCTTGGGTCAGGCTCAGTTAAAAGCAGGCGAAGTTGAAGCAGCGGAAGAAAGTCTTTTGAAGGCTTTGAATATGGGTGCTAGTAGTCGCAGTTTGTTCTTTGCGCTCGCCAATACAAGTATGCGTTTAGGCAAGAAAGAAGCAGCTGCCGAATTCCGAGAAAAATACAATGCCTTTGAGAAGGAAGAAACGCTCGATGGTGAGGCCCGTTACCAAGCGCTCAGTGAGTCGGAGGCTAGGCGCATAGCCATATCCGTCTATTCCGAAGCAGCAGCGGTATACAAAACCGCTGGATTGTTTGGCAGAGCTGAATTGTGTCTTTTGAGAATCCTAGCACTTGACCATGAGAACCTGAGCGCGTGCAATGAGTTGGCGGAAGTCTATCAGTCTCAACAGCGAAGCGCGGATGAGATGATAGTTTGGCGACGAGTAGTGGAGCTGAATCCATTTGCGTTGTTGAATTACTTAAAAATGGCGAAAGCAGCCGATGATTCGGGCGATGCAGAGGCTGCGGAAGCCGCCATAAAGCGAGCGATTTCACTAGCCCCGCAAATGGTCACCGGTTATGTAGCCATGGCGGAGTTCTTGATGGAAAACGAACAGTTTGCAAAATCCCAGTTCTACATCGAGCAAGCAATGCTCCTTGCTCCAAGTCGAGAAGGCTTTCAGATGTTGGCAAAGGTGTGCCGTTTACAAGGTAAGGAGGCCGAAGCTCAAGCTGCGGAAGCTCAATTATCTCGTTTTACCCCGCCCACGCCAACCAAATAGATGAGTCTAATTGCGATCAAGTGTGTACCTTAAGAACCGGCCTCGTCTGCTGCGATCCGCTCAGATAGTGCACTCGGTCCATTCAATCAATACTGGTTGTCGGCATTACCATCTTTCAGCTGCCAAAGAGCATATGTGAGAGCTAAGAATGAATGTTCGTTCGTTGAATTTGACCTGGACTTGGCTCGTGCTAATGGCGTGGGCGAGTTTTGCCCATGCCCAAGTCGACTGCAATATTCGCTTCACGGATGTGACCCAACACAGTGGTATTCGCTTTGTACACACGCACGGTGGGAGTGAGATGGGTTATATCGTCGAGGGCATGTCTACTGGTATTGCTTCATTCGACTATAACGGTGATGGCTGGATTGATATCTACTTTCTAAATGGTGCTCCCCTACAAGGCACATCATTCGATGCTCCAGCCAGGAACGCATTGTATAGGAACAATGGTGATTTCACCTTTACGGATGTTACAGAACCGGCTGGAGTCGGAGATACTGGATATGGATTAGGAGTCGCGGCAGCAGATTACGATGGTGATGGCGATATCGACTTGTACATCAACAACTTTGGTGCCAATGTCTTGTATCGCAATAACGGGGATGAAACCTTTACCGACGTAACAGCCGAAGCGGGAGTAGAAAATGGATCTAAAGTAGGCGCGGGAGTTGGGTTTTTGGATATCGAAGGAGATGGAGACCTCGATCTATATGTGGCCAACTACGTAGATTTCACTTATGAAAATCACGTTCCCATTCTGATCAACGGCAAGCGTTATCAAGCTGGCCCGCAGTACTATAAACCGGTGCCCGATTCTCTTTTTCGCAATGAAGGAAATGGCAAATTCGTCGATATCAGCGTGGAATCAGGCATTGCTTCGGTAGCAGGACCAGGCATGGGGTTGATTTGTGCAGACTTCGACAATGACCACGATACGGACGTCTATGTTTGCAATGACGGAGAACCCAATTTCTTGTTCATGAATGACGGACATGGTGTATTTGAAGAAGTCGGTCTTCTGGTCGGAGTCGCCTGTGATTTTTCAGGCAAAGCCAATTCCAGCATGGGAGTTGATTTGGGAGATTTTGACCAAGATGGGTTGCTTGATTTTATGGCTACTAGCTATCAAGCCGAAATGCCCGTTCTGTATCGCAATCTAGGTGATGGGCTATTTGAAGATGCCACTAGTTCGGCACGCATTACACAGGATCTGTACCCGCACGTGAATTGGGGAATCGGATTCGTGGATTTCGACAATGACTCTGACCAGGACTTGTTCATCGCCTGTGGACACTTTGATCGCATCGAGCAAATCGACGATCGAACAGCACAGAAAATTCCCAACTACGTACTCATGAATCAAGGAGGACGGTTCGTTAATGTTTCAGGGAATTGTGGTGAGCTTGGCAAAATTGTTGAAACTAGCCGCGGAGTCGCTTTTGACGATTTTGACAACGATGGAGATGTGGATGCAATCGTTCTCAACTCCAATACAACTCCAACGCTTTTACGTAATGACTCATTGGGTTCCAACAAATGGATTCAGATTGAACTACAACAAGAAGGATTAAACTCCCTGGGCATCGGCTCTCGCGTTTGGGTGAAATCTGGGAACAAAACGCAGGTAACCGAAGTACTGGCCGGACGTGGATACCAGAGTCATTATGGATCACGTTTGAGTTTTGGCCTGGGAAATTTTGATGGACCGGTGGAAGTTGAAGTTCGTTGGCCAGACGGAACACAGCAGGTTGGACAATTCGAAACAAACCAGCGTATTCTCATCAAGAAACAGTGATCTCCATGCTGCTGCGTTTGTCCAATATTTGCCCTCTACGGCGACATTCCACTCGTAAAGCCAGAATGCACGCCAGTTTGGCAGTCTGCCTGTTCCTTTTAGCCGTTATCGCTGTGTCATTGAGCTTGTGCATGATTGATTTGCGCAAGGCCTCTGAGACAACCGGCGAATACCGATTCCGAAAAATCGATCCGCGCGAAGTGGAAATCAAGGCATGGCATTGGGTCGATGATTTGAACGGCGAAATTGCCCAGCTCGAAACCGTTTTTTGGGAGCCAGAGGATACGCTATCTTTGCGTCAGCATCTAATTGATAGCAAAAGTGTAAAGGGAGCCGCGGTACTTGAAATTGGGACCGGAACTGGTCTCGTGTCTCTGGTATGTGCCGAACAACAGGCCACGCGAATTGTCGCAACTGATATCAACGCGCTGGCTGTCCTCAATGCTCGCTACAATGCGGAGCTACTGGGACTTTCCAAATTGATTGAAGTGCGACAGGTTTCCAATCAAAGCCCTGGACCGTTCGCTGTGCTTGAACCAGGTGAGTCATTCGACCTTATCATTTCTAATCCCCCGTGGGAAAATGAAAAAATCGCGGAAGTGGCAGCTCACGCGCTGTACGATCCCGACTTCGCGCTACTAGATCGATTGATATTAGAAGCCAAAGGTAGATTGAATCCGGGAGGCAAAATGCTTTTGGCCTATGGTGCTAAAAAAGCAATCACTCGCATTCTCGAAAACGGACCACAGCATGGCTGGAATATTGCAATCGAGGATCAACGCCAGCTTGAGACGTTGCCCGAAGTATTCTTGCCAGGAATGTTGCTGATCCTAACTCCTCAAGACGGTTTGTAACCTAAGATACCGTCGATTGGCGTAGGAGTTCGACAGCCGACAATATTCACAAATCCTGCATCCATGAGCAACGCTTCGTACTCAAGTAGTGTCCGCTCTGTGCCTTCAGTGCAGACAAGCATGTTTAGGGATTGCATTTGAGCCCAACTAGGCCCCAGTTTATCATCTGCCAACATTTTCTCAGCAATGAAAACTCCTCCACCTGCCGGTAGGGCGGAATAAATGCGTTTGAGAAGCACTTGAATCTTTGGTAAAGCCCAATCATGCAAAATGCGGCCTAGGGCGTAAAGATCTCCCCTCGGTAACTCATCCTCAAAAAAATCGCCACAGACAACTTCAATCCGATCCGCTACAGAACATTGAGAAGTTATTTCTATTGCAAGTGGTACAGCTTGGGGCAGATCAAACACAACCGCTTTCAAGTGGGGATAGCGCTGACAAGCCGCGATTGACAGGTGCCCAGTAGCACCTCCCAAATCAATCAATCGCTGAAACTGCTCGAGGGGAAGCGCTGCTACGACGGCTGGAGAACTCATCACTCCAAATCCATGCATTCCCATCAGAAACTCTCGAGCTGCTTCTTCCGTTTTAAAGAAGCTAGAAAAAATGGGTTCGTCCCAACCAAAGACTTCCTTCCAGCGACTGGAACCTTCGCGAACGGCGCCTTCCAAGCTTCCCCACATTTTCCACATGACATCATTGGAATAGTTGATGTAACCTGTCATGCGCCTCTGGCTGGAAGTAGTCAAATAGGTTGCTGCTACTGGAGTATTGACGTAATTACCATCAACCTTGTTGAGCAAATTCAATCCAACCAAAGCATCCAGCAATGTGGTTAAGGCGGAGGGGCAACAGCCAAGACGCTGTGCCAAAGAATCGACGTTAGCCGCGCCACTGGACAATGCATCAAACACTCCCAGACGTACACCAGCAAACATGGCCTTGGAACGTCGAAATCCTTGAAGCAGGTCGACAACAATGCTTGGATCTGGAACAGTTAGGTCAGTTGCCATTTTAATCCTTCGGCTTGGTGATTAGTTTAGCAGGGTGATGCAAAAGTAACCCGAAGCGTCAGTGAGAGAATGTGCCCAGCCCTCGCTGACGCTCTGACGCTTCGGGTAACTAATCGACCACAAGATTTTGCAGTTCGAGTTTTCATCACCCTGCTTGTGCGAGTCGCATTCGATCAGCTGAACGGTCCAAATAAAATCGGCCGGTCCCAGTTTCCTCGGATCGGCCGGAATTGTTCATCTACTAGGTAATCTGGGGCTGAGGTTGTTAGAAACCACCACCATTACCTGCCTTGGCTGCTGAGCCGATGGCCTTGAGCACACCTTCATCGATGCTCAAGCGATAAACTGCCCCACGTTCAATAATCGAGCCGGTTAATTCCACACGATCTTTGCCAGCGTACTTTACGATGGCATTTATCGCTACATCCAATGCGGGATGGCTATCAATCGATTGAGCAAACTTAAGAATCTGGCCGACTTCAATCGCCAAGTGAAAAGGTGTTGCCTTGCCACCACGATTGCTACCTAAGCGATCAATAGCACTGCGAATTTGGCTGTCTCCGCTAGGCTCATAGCTAATCAAGAAACTTTTGTCAGCAGTAGCAACGACAATGTTGAGGCTATCGCCAAAAATCTCCTTAGCTTTCGGATCAGCTATTTTCACAGGTACGGTCATTTGATGCAGTGAGTAGTCTCCATGTTTTGCGTAATCAAATTTCACTGTTGGCACTTCGGCCGCTTGTGGGAGGCCAGCAACGAATTTTTTCAACTCATTTGCTAGCTCGCTTCCATCCCCAATACTGGAGCCCATAATAGCTGTCATGGAACTCTCACCAAGGTGAACACTAGCGCCCACGTCCATCTTTCCGTCGTCGATGGTTTTCTCTGTGACCCGAATCATCCCTTTGGCAAATTCGAGAATCAGATCCTTAGCTTCTTCAGGCATGTTGCTGTTTTGATCTAACGCACTCTTAATTTGTGAAATTGCGTTTTGGAGATTACCCTTGGCCAGTTCTCGATCAGTTTCCGGAATAAAGCTGCTGGCCTGTAACCGAATAGCAGCGTCCGATGAAGCCAAGCCAGCAAAATCGGATGTCAAAGACTTGCTGGCTTCAACTTGATTGGCAAGTTCACTTCCAGGAATAAACATGGCTCCAGTGTCTAGAAAGGTCCGTTGGTTAGACGGCTCAGCTGCCCAGCCTAAGATAAACTTTTCGGTTTCGCTCAACAGTCGTTCTATTTGCGCAATGGATTGTTCACCAATCCGTCGAGCGGCCGCGCGCTCTTCATCGGATTGCCCACGTTGCTCTTCCATGCCACGTTCAAAACCGGCACGCATTTGAGCAAGTAACATTTCCTTGAGGTCTGACGGCAATGCCTGTAGGTCCAGACTTACTGCAATATCATATCTTTGTGGTAATGTCCCTAAGGCAGCTGAAGGGTCGCTTGGTAAATCGCCAAAGGAATCCTCGGTTTGACCAACAAACAACCAGTTACCACCATCCTTCAAGTAAATCGGTGGACCATTGAAGATAACTTCATACACCCCATTTCCCAAGTCGTCAGGCTCGATAGCCATACTAGCTAGCGCGCTAAAAAAGGTGGCCCGATCTTTCAATGGAAGAAATACAAGAACAGATGGCATCTGGCCTTCCAGCATGACAGAGACGCCAGCCGGACGAGTTGTATCCAATCCATTGGTGGCCTGCTTGGCCATCATCAATGCCATTCCACCCAATTCTGGAACGTTTGCGGCTCCAAGTAAGTATTTGACATCTCCAAGTAATCGATCCAAGGGAGCAATCGACACAGTCGCAACCTGCTGCGCTCGAGCCGTCGGCAAATAAAGCCCAGCTAAAAGCATCAAAGCGGCCAGAGCCGAAATGATGGACTTAAACTTTCGGTGCATACCATTCTCCATTACAAAACTTCGTTCAAGGTCAAAATGACAGTCGTGGATCTAATTTATTAACGTGACTAACCGAACTGAATCATGGTTTTCGAACATGGTTAGAACATATCAATTCAAATCAGTTCAAGGGCAAGGCACGAACTTAAGGGAAATGAGGCGCAAAACTTGACCTACCTGGTTGGGCAATCCCAGTTTTTTGTGGAAATTATTTCAGTAAAAGCCTAACGCGCTGGTCGATTGATGAACAGCGGGCAGGCGTCGCTGCACTTTCGGCTTCATACGGATAGCTTCACTGGAAATATGTTGCACAAATTCGATGCATTGCTTGCGCCGCACTTGTCCGAGTCACCTCGAAGCTTGGGTGGCCAGCACCCACTGCCCGTGGCATTAGCGCCAGCGGCTGACCATTGAATTGTGATTTCAGGTCAAATCACAGTCTGGCAAAGCGGAATGCAGGAAGAAAGGTACATTGCAATTGCGAGGAAATCTTGAGAATCTAAAAACTCTCGTAATTGACGAGCACTTTATATAACTATTTGGGATGATTTTATCGTTCCCGAAAGACAATGCGCCCCTTACTCAGATCATAGGGGGATAACTCAACCCGAACTTTGTCGCCGGGCACAATTCGAATGAAATTCTTGCGCATTCTACCCGCTACGTGCGCTAACACTTCTGTTCCAGTATCCAGCTGGACTCGAAACCGCGTATTGGCAAGAGCCTGAGTTACGGTACCTTCTACTTCGAAGGCTTCTTCTTTGTTTGCCATTCGTAATCCTATAAATCCATCCTATGAGAACACATACTTGGTAATCGAGTTATTTTGCAATTGTTTTACGCCAGATCATTCATTTGGTCTAGCGAAAATCTGACAATAGTCATGATAAACTACGACGTTCTGGCGAGATGACGAATCGAACGGTGCAAGATTGGTTTGATATTTCCGAGAAATTGCCTATGTCACCATGCCTGTCATGCTGCCTGGCAGCGTCTGCCGCTTGGAGCTGCGCGTTCGCAAAGAAAAGGTCTCTGGCAATAAAGCAGTTTTCGCTACTTACGAAGTCCTAGCTCCACTCTTGCCTTCATGCATGGGACGGGAATCGCGAAAAAGTGAGGAGTGGTATCTTGAGGTAATGTGTAAACTTCTTAACTTCTGAGGTGCGATTGGGGGTTTTCAGGGACTACCAACTGAATTTCCCATGGGGTTTTGAATCCTACACCCCAAGCAACACACCCCCCCCACAAGCAGTGCCTTGAGAGCTAGTTACTTGCCGGAGCCCCTGGCGGGGTTGGTTGAGCCGTTTGGGAGCTTAGATTACTTAAGGACTACTACGAGCTCTTTTGAGAGCAAAGCGCGTGTCATTAAGTTGCCAGGCGAGTTAGTTTTTGAAAACTGGTGACGCGACCCCATCCTTGGCCTATCGAGCTTCATAGTCAACGCAAATCATCTTCCTGGGAAACGATCATTTTGACCCCTTCAATCCACGAGAGCCGTTTCTTTTTTTTGGCTTGTCAAAATGGTGCGGAGGCGTACCTCCGTCAAGAATTGCTGGTGGAGGGAGGTGTGCTCCGTCTGGCGTTTTCTCGACCTGGCTTGTTAACAATAAAGATACTTGATGACTCGCAACATGGCTGGGAACCCCACTTTCAAAAGCTTGCAGAACATTGGTTGGTTCGGCGAGCAGGCGTGGGCTTGGGGCACCTACGGTTTTCGACTGCGGAACAGCTGACGGCAGAATGTCTTGCCTTGGGGGGTGTTGACTGGCACTCCATTCATGTTTTTCAACGAGACACCGCGCTGCCAGGAACGGATGGGTTTGAACCTGGTCCAAACCCATTAACACAAGCGGTTGAAGAGAGAATTCGAAAAAAACTCTCTGAATTGGGCAAATTGACACCCGTAGGCCAAGTTGCACCGATGGGTGGACAAGTGTTAGATGTCGTTTTGGTTGAGCCCAATCAGTGGCTGGTTGGATTTCACCCTGTAACAAATTCCCATCAATCTATTCCTGGCGGAGTTTACGAAGTTTCAACGCCGCCAGAAATAGTTTCTAGAGCGTACGTAAAACTTGGCGAGGCATTGATGTGGAGCAATCTACCACTTCAAATTGGAGATAACGTCGTCGAGATCGGAAGCGCGCCCGGAGGTTCTTGCCAGCGCCTGTTGGATATGGGAATGACAGTTACTGGGATTGATCCTGCCGAAATGGATCCGCGATTGAAGCAGCATCCTAGATTTCAGCATTGGCGGGGAAAAAGTTCCAGCATCAAGCGAAAGCAATATTCACGCTTCAAATGGTTAACGGCCGATGCCAATGTTGCTCCAAAATACACTCTGGATGCCATAGAAGACATCGTTACTTATCCGACTAGCAATTTTTCCGGGCTGTTGCTTACCCTGAAATTGACTCAGACGAGTTTATACCAGCAGATACCGGAATATGTCGAACGAGTTCGAAGCTGGGGTTTCGACCAAGTAAAGGTTCGGCAGCTTGCGAGTAACCGTAAAGAATGCTGCTTGGCGGCGTTGTGTTCCGAGAAACGGTAGCCACAGGTTATGTTCTACTTTATTGTCTACTAAATCTTTCGACTCTTCTCATGTTGTACTTTTATCCCACGGCGCGAACCACGGGATGTTTGCTGTATTGCGATGGTATGGATTGAGGTGGATCGAACAGGGGGGCATCATCGCGAAGCTGTCCGACGATGCGTTGATAGCCGAAAGTTTGGCCGGCATCTCGTTCTAATGCCTCGATTTCTGTTTTGTTTTCTGGCGCAACGAACTGGAGCCAATCTCGCCAATATGTCCACCCAGAATCCAACGAATCGGCGGCCTTGATATCCAGTATTCCAGTCACGCCCCAATGCCTACTCCACCATTCCACTGAGTGAAGACTATAGGGCCGCTCCTCGCGCCACCAATCGCTCAAATGCTCTGGAATCTCTTCTGCAATTTCATGCAGAAATCCCGCTTGGGCTATTCCCAAGAATCCCTTTGGTTTCAAGTATCGGGCTAAGTAATTCAAGTAATAGTCGTCGGTTCCGAAATACATGAACGAGTCTATGGACACGATGGCATCAAAAAACTCTTTACAAAAAGGTAAAGATCGTGCATCGGCAGAAATTGGGAAAACACTATTCTCTAATCCAGCATCCCGAACACGCTGGAGGTTTTCGGAAACGCTAAACCACAGGTCCGTGGCCCAAACCTGAACACCAAATTCCCGATGTAGAAAAATGGACGATAAGGCTCGGCCGCAACCCAGATCCAATACACGCATACCGGGTTGAAGAGGCAAGACTCTACACAGCCATTCGGTTAACCAGAGCGGGTTAGCTCCTCCACTTAGTCCCGCCATCACCCATTCGGGATTGTAGTTGGATGCCCGCGGAAATGACTCAGCGCAGATGTTCTTTACTACCATTACTTAGCTCTACCTTGAACGTCCTGTGTTTGTGCTTGCCATGACGTTTGCAAACAACTAGCCCAAAAATGAACGCGTTCCTCGCATAAACTACCATTACGATCCAACGCGCATGCCGCTCCCCGAATCGCTACCATGCTCGGCTGAACCTCTGCTAACAGTGGCAAGTGCTCTATTTTCAGTGAACCCGCCAGCACCAGTCTACAACCAAAATCGTTCAGTTTTTCCTTCAACCGACCCAGTTGGCCAGCGGAACAAAACTCAAACAAAGTTTGGCCATCTTTTACAAATGTGTCTACAAGAAAATGAGATGCAGCTATTTGCTGAGATAGTTCTACGATTTCCTTCAGACTAGGACATTGAGCACGCTGATCATCCGCGTAATAGACTGGAATTAGTTTGGCCTGCCGTGATGCAATACTTTCTGATATTCGCAATAGTCTCTCTTGCCAGTTTCGTATGTTCATTAAACCAGACAAGCCAACCTTTAATAGGTTCGCGCACTCTGCCCTTTTCAATATTTCGTCCAACTCCAGCTCACGTTGCTCACCTAGCGCAATACTGAAACGATCAAGACGGTGTGAGTGCTGGGCACATAGCCAGTCTGAGACTTCGCGCACAATCGCCAAATCGGGACTTCCCAAGGAACCTTTTCCGGGGTCCTTGAGGTCAACCCAGCTGACCCCTTGTTCGATAACCAATTGAGCTTCATGGAGATTCTTAACACTAACCAACAAGTCCATTTTTTTGTTCCTGCGGTTCATGCAAGAATTTACTACTGAATGCCAGCCAATTACTCATCAACAAACTGTTCTTGATGCAAGGCGGCAGCTGCTGCGTCATGATCAGGAGTATCGCAAACAATCATTCCATCTCGCAGTACGATATTCCGTTTCGCAGCTCTGGCCACAGCAATATCGTGAGTAACCAAAATTACTGTCAAACCCTGACGTTCATTAAGTTCACGGAACAGTTTTATCACTTCGCGACTAGTTTTGGTGTCCAAATTACCAGTTGGTTCATCTCCCATGAGAATATTGGGCATGTTAGCTAGAGCGCGCGCGATGGCTACTCGTTGCTGTTGTCCACCGGACAGCTGCCCAGGGTGATGATCTAGTCGATCTGCTAACCCGACAAGGTCCAGCATCTCGTTTGCAATCTTGCGCCGTTGCCTCGAGCTTCTTGCTGGGCCGTACAACAAGGGTAATTCAACATTTTCTAGGGCAGATGTACGTGCTAGAAGATTAAAATTCTGGAAGACAAAGCCAATCTGTTGGTTTCTAATTCGCGCTCTCTGTTCACGGCTCATACCAACGACTTCGTGTCCGTCTAAAAGGTAACTGCCGTGAGTCGGGCGATCCAGGCATCCCAGCGTGTTCATTAGAGTTGATTTTCCAGAACCCGACGGTCCGATCAGGGCAACATACTCACCGCGTTCGATAGAAAGGTTAATTCCCTGAAGCGCATGAACTTCAACCTCTCCCATGGTGTAGACTTTGGCAACATCATACAGCTCAATCAGAGGCATAGGAACACACAAGAACGTTAGAACGAACAAGCCCCGAAACACGCACAGGACATCGATTTACTTGTTATCCGATACCTCTTCGTTTGGTATAGAGGTTTCTTGTTTTTGAGAATTCTGATTTGAGAACAAATCATCCTCTGTGGTGGCATTCACTTGAGAGCTAAACAGCGGCAAATCGTCGGCGGCCTTTTGAGCTGCCGCTAATGCCGCCTCGCGTCGTCGCTTGAATAGGTCACTATCTGGAGAGGGTGCACGCTCGGCGTTTCGAGCGGCCAAAACTGCAGCTTGAGCTGCCGCTTCGCGTTCAGCCGCTTCTTTTTCTGCCGCCGCACGCTGCTGAGCCGCCAGTTCCTCGGCCCGAATCCTGGCTTCTTCCTGAGCTTTCTTGATAACTTCTATTTGCGTTTCGACCCTGGCAGCCATTGCCTCGTCACCCACCTTACGGTACTGCGCCGCCATGGCTTGTCGAAAATCAATCCTAGTCGGCGCAAGTTCAATCGCTTTTTCGTAAGCCGTAATTGCTTCTGTGTCTCGATTGAGTCGACTAGCTACCATTCCTAGAGTGTCAAAAAAATCTGCATTTGTCTTTCCCAGTATCGCCGACTGCCTGGCAAATTGTAACGCTTCCTCCATACGTTCCGGACGAATCTCTGCCAAAACGAAAGCCAGGTTATTCAAACAATGTGCGGCATTTGGCATGCGATTTACGGCCACTTCAAGATGTTTTAGGGCTTGTTCATAATCTTTTCGGACTAAGTAGGCCTCTGCCAACCACATATGCGTGACCGGCGTAGCTTGACCCCTGGCCAAGAATTCGAGCAATTTCTCAATCAAGTTCGCGTTCGCGTTAACACCTGGCGCTCGAGTCAAACTCGCAATGGTTTCGAACACCAACGGGTTGGTGGGATCGGCTTGAAGTGCATAATCCAGGTAAAGCACATTGCCAGACCAACGATCTTCCCCAGTTCGTTTCAAAGAGTCCAAGAAAGCACGTCGAAAGACTTCAGATCGGGCACGAATCAGTTTTTCGTCCGGATCCACCGGCTTGATGCCCTCTCGCAGTACCTCCTCAGCCTTGGAAAACTCTTTGGCGTCGCTTAGCGCATCTGCCAGACTAATTCGAGATGCTGAGTCATCTGGTGTTTTTTCCAACTGTTTAGAAAAGTGAGCAATTGCTTTGGCACGAGACTGTTCGGCCAAGCGTTCATTGCCTCCTAACAATGCAAACTTGGAAAGCATGAGATTATGTTCCGGAGCCGATTCGGCTGCACGCTGCATCATCTGCATGCTTCGAGCACTATCCCCAAGCTGCCTAAACAGTTCAGCACCACCGGCCAAAACTCGGACGGGAGTTCGATCCCACTCTTTTGCTTCTTCAAAATGATGCTTGGCTATTTCCATATTGGAAACATTGATACCTTCCATCATCATGATTTCTGCTAGCACAGCATGGGCCGGGGCATAGCCTTTCTTGTTATCTGGGGCAATTTCCCGCAATAGCTGCTTGGCTTGCGGTAGAGCGCCCTGTTGAGCTTTTATTACAGCAATGACGAACCGGCTGCGATCCCGAGGGGATAACTGCTCAACACGACGGAAAAGTGCCTCACCGTATCGCGACAGCGGCGTGGCTCCTGTTTCGTCCTCATCCGATTTGACGATCGACTGATCCCAGCCAGCACTTTCTTCTTCCGCAATTTCCATATACCACTGAGCCAATCCGTTTTTGTCCAGACGCTGCCCCCAGTAGGCACCAGCTGCCGCAGTGGCGAGTAGGGCGATTGGAATTCCCGCCAGGCCGACTTTGGTCCATTCGCGGGTGATTATCCAGTCGTAAACAAATCCTGCGAACTGAACAGGTAATTTGGACGGATCGATGCTCATGGTCGTGCTAGTGTGTCGAAAGGGATGTTATAAAATGTTAGGAATGGATCGATTTGCCAAAAGACAACTGCCGCTAATTCATTAATGTCGCTAAAAGCCTTAGTTTAACAGCTTATGTCAAATCTGACCAACAATTGAGTGTCTAACGCCGGAAACGTAATTTTTCGTCCTTTGATAATTAGCCGTTACAATGGAATCACGGTAAGATTTAGGGGACTGAAAGATTTAGAACTGAGCCAACAATTATTGGCTCGTTTGTTCCAGCCAATGGCAATCCAGATCTTTCATTGCAGACTTGTTTCCTAGAAGCTACTTCTTTGATGGATTTTATCGCTCCACCATTTGACTGAGACGAGTTCAGCCCAACTGCCTATAATAGTTGAAGTGATCGCTACTGGATGGCATAAGGCGAGTTCGATACACTCCATCGTAGCCCTAAGTTCCATTTTTGACGATAATTCCTACTGCATCGATTAGACAATTAGCAGTGGGATGTGAGAAAGGCCCATTATGTCCGTGCTAAGCTATTTCCCTTTTACCTGGGGAACTGTCGCTGGTCTATTTTTAACCTGCAGCACTGGTTGGCTCAATGCACAGGAAACGCAGAATAAGGAGGCAGCATTGTCAACGGCGAAAGAAGAGTCGCAGCTTGAAGTGGCAACCTTCGGTGGGGGATGTTTCTGGTGTGTTGAGGCTGTATTTGAAAACCTTGAAGGTGTTCAGAACGTCGTGTCGGGTTATGCAGGCGGCCATGTCAAGAATCCGGACTACAAGGCAGTTTGTACAGGCCGAACCGGGCACGCTGAGGTTTGCCAAATCCACTACGACCCGAAGGTGGTGAGCTTCGATGAGTTGTTGGAAGTATTTTGGAAGACTCACGATCCCACTACCTTAAACAGGCAAGGTAACGATATCGGAACGCAATATCGAAGCGTTATTTATTACCACACGCCAGAGCAGCAACGTTTGGCCGAAGCCTATAAACAGAAATTGAATAAGTCTGGGGCTTTCCGCTCTCGGATCGTCACTGAAATCAGCCCCATCGAAACGTTTTATTCGGCTGAAGACTATCACCAGGACTACTACCGCAACAATCCTGAACAAGGTTACTGCCAATTCGTAGTCCGTCCGAAAGTTGACAAGTTCAAGGAAGTATTCGCTGACAAGCTTTCCGAACAAGCAAAACAATAGCCGCTGAGTCTGCTTGGATGCAAGAACAAGAATCTAACTTGCCTGCGCATTGGAGTCTGAATACTGAGCAGCAGGCAGCCGTTTTGCATGGCGATGAACCACTCTTATTGATCGCGGGTGCGGGAACCGGTAAGACAACGACTCTGGTACATCGCGTAGCTTATCACCTACTCAGCGGTGTACATCCGGCTCGAGTTTTGTTATTGACTTTTACGCGCAAAGCCGCTCAACAAATGCTCCAGCGTTTGTTGAAACTATGTCATGAAATGGAAGCCAACGAACTTGATAGCTTTGATATCAATGGTCTTTGGGCTGGTACGTTTCATGCCATTGGCACGCGTCTTCTGAAGCTCTACGGTGGCGCCATTGGCCTGAGTCCTCGGTTTACTATCCATGATCGCTCAGACGCTGAGGATTTGATGGATGCCCTGCTGCAGAAGCTCAAGAAGGAACAGCAAAGCAAGCTGGCTGGATTCCCCAAGAAAGGAACCCTGCTGCGCATCTTTGGCTTTCAAGTGAATAGCCAATTAACTTTGGAGCGCGTACTGGATGATCATTTTCCCGATTATCTTCAGTGGTTACCAACATTAAAAAGGTTATTCAGCCAATATCGACAGCATCAACACGAGTTTTCGATCGCCGACTATGATACTTTGCTGCTGATGTTGCGAGATTTAGTTAGACTCCCGGATGTTTCACGGCAACTGCAGGAAAGATTTCAGTATGTGTTGGTAGACGAGTATCAGGACACGAATCCCGTCCAGGCCCAGATCTTGCAGGGCATTTGTCCCGATGGCCGAGGCCTAACCGTCGTCGGCGACGATGCGCAAAGTATCTACTCTTTTCGGGCCGCAACCATCAGAAACATTCTAGATTTTCCGGAGCAGTTCCGAGATACGAAGCTTTTAAAACTTACGCAAAATTATCGCAGTACCCAACCTTTGCTAGCGGCCTCCAACGCTGTGATTTCTGCGGCGAAGGAGAGATTTGACAAACAGCTTTGGAGCCAGCGGCAGTCAGATGAACTTCCCGTACTTGCCTCTTTGGACGATGAGTCAGAACAAGCTTCTTGGGTAGTGGACCAAATCGAGGAGCAGCGACAAGCAGGCATTTCACTAAGCCAACAGGCCGTGTTGTTTCGCGCAGCATTCCATTCCTTAGCTCTTGAAACGGAACTGGCCCGGAGAAAGATTCCCTTTGTAAAATGGGGAGGTTTGAAGTTTGCCGAGAGTGCTCATGTTAAGGATCTCTTGGCCTATTTGAGATTGGCTGAAAATCGACGAGACACTATTGCTGCCCTGAGAATCTTACTGCTCTTACCTGGAATTGGCCCGAAGAAAGCTGGTAATCTGGTTGAGGTCCTCGATTCATCGACAACCGCTTTTGAAGTTTGGAAAGACATGCCGCCTTCCGCGGCCAACAAGGGAATCTGGTCTCAGTTCGTAAAGTTGATGATAAAGCTCTCAACCGACGAAATGAAACTGGTGGACCAGTTGAAACAAGTATTGCACTTTTACAGCCCGCTGATGGAGGATCGCTACGATAA
>JAGQOY010000094.1 GCA_020427005.1 Planctomycetales bacterium | reverse complement strand
TGATAATCGCGCGTCAACTATGGGGCTTGGGAAAACGGGCTGAGGGGCCAGGAGCTTAAACCGCAGGATCTTGCTCAATTGGATTGATAGTCATGCGACAGTTCTGGCCACACCCGCAAATTTACGCTCATTAGACCCCGATCGGGGCTTGTGGGAATCCTGGTCTTTCGAGTACATTTTTGAGTCCCAAACTGCCGTCACCAAGCAGCGGTAGCCATTTAGTATGCCAGAGTGGCGGAATTGGCAGACGCGCTGGATTCAAAATCCAGTGCCCGCAAGGGTGTGTGGGTTCGAGTCCCACCTCTGGTACTTTCCTGTATGTATCAAGTTCGTAAAACTTTTTAAGGTTGTCAGTTTAGCGATGCCAACGATCAATCAACTGGTCAGACGGAACCGTCGCGTTCAACGCAAAGCTACTAAATCGGTAGTCTTGGACAAATGTCCCCACAAGCAAGGTGTATGCTTGCAGGTTCGGACGATGACTCCCAAGAAACCTAATTCAGCGTTGCGTAAGATCACTCGGGTTCGACTTTCCAACGGCAAGGAAGTCACGGTTTACATTCCTGGTGAAGGGCACAATCTTCAGGAACACTCGATTGTACTCATTCGTGGAGGTCGGGTCCGCGATTTGCCAGGCGTGCGTTATCAGGTTGTGCGTGGTGCTAGGGATACTTTGGGCGTTGATGGACGCAAGCAAGCACGTAGTAGATATGGCGCCAAGAAGCCTTAGGATATAAATATTCGGGGTAAGGACGGAATTTGCGATTGCCCCACTAATAAGCAACAAAACTAACTACTTTAAAAGCAATTTTGAGCTGCCAAGCAATGGGAAAAATAACAGCTAGTCGCGATACGCTTCAACCGGATCCAAAGTTTCAGTCCTTATTGGCCGGTAAATTTATCAATTGCCTGATGTACGACGGTAAGAAATCAACCGCACAATCCGTGTTTTACAATGCGTTAGAAGTCATTGCCCAGAAAATTACCGATCGACCAGCGATTGAGGTTTTTGAACAGGCAGTTGAAAACGTAAAGCCATTTATTGAAGTACGCTCAAAGCGAGTTGGTGGTGCTTCCTATCAAGTCCCCATGCAAGTCAACAAAGCTCGGCAGCAATCGCTGGCGATTCGCTGGTTGCTGCTGGCCGTCCGTGAGAAAAAAGGCCGAGCAGCTCATATTAAGTTGGCTGATGAGTTGCTAGCTGCCTACCGCAAGGAAGGAACAGCCATGGCCCGACGAGAAAATACGCACCGTATGGCCGATGCCAACAAGGCCTTTGCACACTTCGCTTGGTAGTGCTACTGTTTTCACAGAAATCTGTAAGAGCCGGCCGTTCCTAGAATGGTGCGGCTCTTTTTCTGCGCAAATCGTCATCTTACATTAGGGACAGTTGCTACATACCTTTATCACTTTGCGAGTCGCGGCATAAGCATTAGTTGACGTGGGATTATAAGGTCTCTGTGACGTAGGGCCTGTTGAAAGTTTGGTGGGGGAATTGAATGGCACGCGATATTTATTCGCTTCGAAACATCGGTATCATTGCCCATATTGATGCTGGCAAAACAACCGTTACCGAACGCATGCTGTACGTCAGTGGGGCTAAGCATCGCGCCGGTGGTGTCGATCAAGGCACTACTGAAACCGATGACGACCCCGAAGAACAAGAACGCGGTATCACGATCTATTCCGCATGCGTAACGTTTCGTTGGAAAAACAGCATTATCAATCTACTGGACACACCTGGTCACGTAGATTTTACCGCTGAAGTTGAACGTTGTTTGCGTGTTTTGGATGGCGCGGTGGTGGTCTTTAGCGGTCGAGAAGGTGTCGAAGCCCAAAGCGAGACTGTTTGGCGTCAGGCCGACAAGTACGAAGTTCCTCGCATCGTCTTCATTAATAAATTGGATCGCGAAGGCGCCGATTTCTATCGAGTTCTAGACGAAATTGGACCTCGATTGAATGCCCAACCGATCGCTCTACAAATCCCGGTTGGGATGGGACCTGCCCATCTGGCCGATCCATTTCGCGGTGTCATTGATCTAGTTGAACAGCGGTTATACCGTTTTTCGTCCGAAGATGACGGAAAGCAATTACTCGAAGAAGTTGTTCCAGACGAGCTGCAAGAAGACATGCGAAACTGGCGGGAGCTCATGCTTGAGAGCCTCTACTCAATTAGCAATGAACTGCTTGAACTGGCTCTCGAGGAACAGCCCATTCCAATAGAACTCATTCGCAAAGCTATTCGCGAGGGGTGCATCAACCGCGTTATCCAGCCGGTATTGTGTGGTTCCGCCCTACACGGAATGGGAGTCCAACCTTTATTGGATGCTGTTTCTCATTATCTGCCGTCGCCAATGGATCGCCCGCCTGTGCACGGAATTGATCCGAAAAAACCGGAGCGAGAATTGACTCGGCATCCAACAGGCGACGATCCGTTCTGTGCGCTAGTATTCAAAATCCTACCCGCCAAGACTGGCGATCTGTATTGGATTCGAGTTTACTCAGGAGTCCTAAATAGCAATTCCCGAGTCTACGTTCCTAATAGAGATACGAAAGAGAACATAGCCCAGCTATGGCAAATTCACGCCACCAAGAAAGAACGTCAGGGGCAAGTACAATCCCTGGAATGCGGAGATATTGCGTGTGCGATTGGCCCAAGAACGGCGATAACTGGGGATACTTTTTGTGACACTCGCGAAATGATCCAGCTCCCCAGCATCCAGTTCGCTCAAGCTGTTTTGTCCATGGCCATTGAACCAGAGAATGCAACTGAGCGTAAGAAACTGGCTGAAGTATTGGAGATGCTCAAGCGTCAGGATCCTACATTTCACGCTGTGGAAAACCAGGAATCGGGACAGACCCTGATAAGCGGTATGGGAGAGCTTCATTTAGATGTTATCAAGCATCGATTGACCCGTGACTTTAATTTAAATGTCAAGTTCTACAAACCACGTGTCAACTATCGTGAAACCATTGGCCAAAAAGTCAAAGTCGAGGGACAGTGCAATCGCCAGATCGGTGCTACTCAAATGTTCGCGAGAGTGCAGCTGTTAATGGAACCGCTGGAAGACCGAGCCGCCCCGCCTATCGTGCTCGATCGATTCTTTGGCGAAGGCGCCTTGCCTGACGAACTGAAAGCTGCCGTACTTGAGGAGCTTCGTGGTCGAGCCCAAGGTGGTGGTCTCATCGGAAGCTTTCCACTAACGGGACTACGGGTTTCACTCATTGGAGGCGAAATGCGTGAAGTTGGTTCCGATGTAGTGGCATTCCGAATTGCCGCCAACGACGGTTTTGATGAAGCACTGAAATCCGGCGAACCTGTACTACTTGAACCCGTCATGAGATTAGATATCGTCACACCTGACGATTATATGGGGGAAATTGTTGGTGATCTCCAACAACGTCGGGCCATCATTGAATCGACTGAAGCGCGGGGCATCATGACTGGGATTATCGCATTCGCACCCCTTAAAGAATTGTTCGGTTACTCCTCCGCCATTCGCTCTTTGAGTCAGGGGCGGGCTGCCTGCTCCATGGAACCACATGGTTACCAACCAGCTCCCGAGCAGGATGCTGAGGGTTTCGCGTTTTAACCGTTGTTATCTCTTGGCATGCATTTTATCGATCTCACATTCCCGCGAATTGCGGACAACTTGGCGTTAGAGGAAGCCTTGCTCGATGAAGCCGAATGTGGTCGGTGGCAATCAGAAGTCCTTCGCTTTTGGAATGCCAATTCAGTATTTGTTGTGCTGGGCCGCAGTAGCCGTTATCAAGATGAAATTCGGGTTTCCGTTGTGGAACAAAGAAACATACCGGTATTTCGGCGAATAAGCGGTGGTATGTCCGTCGTATGTGCGCCTGGTTGTATGTTCTATTGCGTGCTATTGTCTTTGAAATTTCGCCCCCATTTGCGAATGCTCGATTCTGCACATCAATTTGTCATCGATCAATTGAGGCACGCTGTTCAGATTGCCACCGACTCAAAAATCAAAATGGATGGGACCTGCGATCTAGTCGTTGGAGGAAAAAAATTTAGCGGCAACAGCTTGCGCATCGGGCGCGATTGGTTGATTTACCATGGCACGTTATTGCTGGAAATGGATTTGAATTTGGTTGAAGACTTGTTGAAGCATCCGCCTCGCGAACCGACCTACCGTGAGGGCCGTAAACACACTGATTTTCTAACGAATTTATCTGCCTCTAGTTCAAGTCTAAAACAAGCCCTGATAGAAACTTGGTCGGCTAGCCCTACTGATGAAAGGCTGCCCTATGATCGCATTTCGCAACTGGTCGAAGAAAAATACTCAAGGCGAGAATGGAACTTACAACGTTAAATCCCACGGAAACTCGCTCGATTTGGAACCCACATGATGCCGAACATCAAATACCGAGGTAGTCGCCAACAACTCGGACCACTTAGTTGTGTTGTGGTACGACCAGACACCGACATTCCGATAGGTAAGGTGGCTGTATTCTGCCACGGTTTTGGGGCCAGCGGTGAGGACTTAGTAGGTTTGGCTGGGGAATTGTTGGACGTTCATGCACATCCAACCAATGGAGTAATGCTCGTTTTTCCGGCAGCGCCGATTTCACTCGATGATGAGGGTATGCCCGGTGGAAGGGCGTGGTGGAGACTGAGTATCCAACGGCTAATGGACGCCATGGAAGCGGGACATTACGAGCGCGTGCGAGAGGAGGTGCCTCCAGGTATCGATGAAGCGCGTGACAAGTTATCACAGTGCATTCAGGCCGCGCTGTCCCTTGCATCGTTGGACGAAGGTTCGTTGTTATTAGGCGGTTTTTCCCAGGGCGCAATGCTGAGCGTCGATACTGCCCTGCGGGGACTCTCTGAGCCTCCATCGCAAATCGTCCTATTCTCAGGTGCACTCATATGTGAGCGATTGTGGAAGCCACTCGCGAATCGATTAGCCAATTCAGAAGTGTTTCAAAGTCATGGCAATTTTGATCCGATTCTGCCAATTCAAATGGGTGCCTGGTTGCGAGAATTGTTACTCGAGAGTGGATGCAACGTCAGTTTTCTCGAGTTTGATGGTCCGCATACGATCCCCATGGCCGCTATTACTAGAGCAAAAGAAATGCTTTTCACCAATTGCTGAGTCTATGGATTAGAGGGCTAGTATTTCGCAGGCTGGTAGAATTGCTTGTAAGTCTCGGACGATGGCTTGATCAAATTGGCCTAGCAGCGTCTTTAAACTTACCAATTTCCGCAAGGTAGTAGCCACTTCAGGAGTTAGTTTGAGCCTACGGATTTGAAGAACTTCCAGGTGATGCAGAGGTTCGATCCATTTAGCCAATTCTTCGTCCATGTCGCAATTAGCCAATCGCAAGACCTTGATTTCCGGCCATTCCCGACCGAGTTTATCGAATTCAAAGTCCGTATTGGATGCAAAAACCCCGCTAAACTCAACTGCTTCCGGTTTTCCATCAGAAGTCCGACTAAATATATAAATGCGTGGTCCTCCTTTTTGAGGCAGGGCCGTTTCTTCGGCGATTATGCTGAGTTCGTAGCGCGTTTGGCGATGGAAATGAAAGTTAGGGGATTCAGTTTCAGTACGATCATCAGCTACTTCCGAGCCGTTGCCCGAAAGTGATTCGATTACCTCCTTCGCACACGCGTTGTTCATCCACTGAACCTTGCCGTTCAGCAAACAAAAGTACGCTCCATTTGTCCATCCTCCATAGCTGGATTTGTCGCTGTTAATCGGCCATCTCAATTCTCGAGCGAGCCATGGATAGCCCCACGGTCGATAATTCCCTGCCAATTCCCCAAACAAGAAACTCTGCCCGCCTCCTTGAGATACCTTGGACAACGAGACCTCCTGGTTAATCAAAAACACGTTGGGGTTGCATGCGTAATGAGTACTTCCCCAACCAGCTGACTCATATAGCTCGTCGCAACCAGGGCGTACACACCACGGTATAGAATCGCAATAAAGATAGTGATTCAATGGGGAGCTCCAGAGTAAGGAAAACTCAGCTCGCGAATACCAATCGCTGGATTCCATAAAACTCATCATTCGACCAATCACACCGTGTAACGGCTGTTTCCATGGATTCAGATACGTTTCGGCGGGCAATTTTCGGTAAGCAGATTCGTAATTCAGTACTGCCAAAGCAAGTTGTTTCAAGTTGTTTTGCGATGCCATTTTTCTGGCGTTCTCTCTTGCAGCGAACATCTGCATGATTACTAAGAACGACACTACGCAAAAACAAATCGCAATGACCAGTCGTTGATTTCGAGTCGCCATTCAGATCCCATAAAGCGATAAGGCAAAGCGTTAGGCCAAACTGGGCAACTGGCCTGACCACAATTCAGAAAGATTTTCCTACTTGGGAATTTATTGCGGAAAACGGAAAACTGTAGATGAATTACAATTGCGAATTCTAATCAAGTAAGCAATTTGCAACGGTCTCATTCGGGATTTCGGGAATGACCCTTCAGATAATCCATTATGTGCAATTTGGTCCATCGAGTGAGCAGATTCTCATATTTCATTGAGCGACATGGCAAAAAAGCATATCAAAATAGCCACCCTACTCCTTTGATTGGTAATACAAATGGCTGTGAGCATATTCAATGATTGTCTTGGTCCGGTAATGCGCGGAGCCTCTAGTTCCCACTGCGCTGCGGCCCTGAGAATTGGCCGTTTAGCCCGTGATCTTATGTGCGGCGAAATAGCTGAGGTTCTCGTAGAATTCTGCTTGTCTGGCTCGTTGCCTACCACCCACCAATCGCAAGGCAGCGACATGGGCTTATTTGGTGGGTTATTGGGTTGGGATGCCGCCGACGAACGTTTGCAATTTGGTGCCCAAGCACTTGCAGACGCAGGTATTGAAGTAAAATTCGCCTATCGCGATTTCGGAGATCTTCATCCAAATACGTATCGTTTGACGCTCACATGCGGAAAAAATCAGCGGTCATTGATTGCCATTTCCACCGGTGGAGGCATGATCGAGCTGTTATCATTAGATGGTTGTGACTTACGTGGCACCTCGAGTCGGCTTGACGGAGGATGCTACATTTGGATCGTCAACCCAAATCAACTCGACGAACTGGAACTTGCCGGATTGGTTTCAGAAATTGAGACAATACCCGACGTACAAAACGTATGGCTAGCCGTTGTTGAAGATGATTCGAGTGAGAAGCGATTATTCGTAACTTCTACGAACTCCTCGATATTTACTCATCAGCGGAAACCTGCTGGTTTGGTTCTGAGCCCTGAGAACTGTGTCTTGCTTGAGCCGGTTCTGCCTGTGTTATCGCCAAGTCTCGACACGCGCCCCTTTCGAACTTGCAGTGAGCTGCTAATGCAGGTAGACGCGTCCGAACGACGGTTGTCCGATTTCGCAGTGGAATACGAGATGGCCCGCGGCCAAATGACAGAAGATGAAGTGCGCTCAAAAATGATTGAGTTGATAGCCATTTGGCGTCGTTCTATGGAAATTGGTCTGGCTGGTACAAACTTCGAAGACCGTATTTTAGGAGCCCAGTCTTTGCAGTACGCGGATGCGATGCGTCGCGGAAAGTTGCTAGACTCAGGTGTTCTAAATCGGATTGTTTGGTATGTTTCTGCCATGATGGAAGTGAAAAGTTCTCTAGGGGTAATTATTGCTGCTCCCACCGCGGGTGCCTGTGCCGCGTTACCCGGAGCATTGTTGGCAATGGCCGATGATCGCGGAGATTCGGATGAGACGTTGGTAGACGCTTTTTTGTCTGCTGGTTTGGTGGGTGTATTCATCGCGGAGCAATGGACGTTTGCTGCCGAGGTCGGTGGTTGCCAGGCAGAAGGCGGCGCGGCTGCTGCAATGGCGGCCGCGGCATTGGTCACCTTAGCAGGTGGAAGTGCAGTTGAAGCAACCAATGCAGCGGCTTTAGCACTGCAAAGCATGCTAGGATTGATCTGCGATCCTGTAGCATCGCGAGTGGAAGTGCCTTGCCTAGGAAAAAATGTGATGGCTGCAAGCAATGCAGTTTGTTGTGCGAACATGGCCCTAGCGGGCTACTCAGTCGTCATTCCGCTAGACGAAGTTATCGCCGCAGCTCGTAGTGTTTCGGCTCTGATGCCTCGCGAATTACGTTGTACCGCTCTTGGAGGTTTGGCCACGACACCGAGCGCACGCGAAGTTGAGCGGCGACTATTCCAAATAACGATTCCCGCAAGTGAGTAAGAAGGTTGTTTTTGCAGGGACACAAAGGTGGACAGGATAAGATCGGATTGTGTCTTGGCATTGGAGACTTGTCGCGTGCCGGGCAATTAGAGTTTTTGCGTCTAGTCAATTCTCACATCGTTTGGATGTAACTTGAGCTGGGCCAATTAGAGCGAGTCTCTGCCGACAATCTTCCAGTTACAATCCCATCTGAATATCCTGTTAATCCCATTTCGTTACTGCCTTCGAGACTTGCAGGGTACTTTGTTTGTTTTAATAGGCTATTCTGCGAGGGTCGTTGTTGGCCTCTTATGAGGAATAGACACCGTTTCTGAGTACGCAAGCTCTCCTGTTCGCCCATCGAAATACTGCAGTATGACTTGGGGATGAGGGTAGGCCACCCAGCGAACATCTCCAATCTCCTGTGGCATGTTGAAGACATTATTCACCTTTACTTGGCAATAGTACGGATAGCAGCGTTGTAAACGCTCCAAGTCAGGCAAGATGTAACTTGACCACCGAATATCACATTGTCTGGTTCCTGAAGTAAAGTATCCCGTAGCAGGGCGGTCTCCTTCATCAAGTTTAGGAACGTGATTTACCGAGTTATGAGGTCCACAACAAAACTCCCAAACTCGATCGGTGATCTTAACTACAAAGCTATTATGCAAATCCCCGGTCATTACCATCACTGGCTTTTCCAACGAGTCCCAGAAATCAATTAACTTTTCTCGTTCGTCCAAGAACGCAACCCAAGCTTCTTCCTTATTCTGCTCGTCAAATTCGAATCCTCCAGCCCCGTTATGAGGAACCATCATTGGTACACTTGAAACGATAAAAAAGAAGTCTGCGTCACTACTTCGCATCGAGTCCATCAACCACTCACGTTGATGATTGCCCAACATTGTTAGGCCGGGCTTATCCGGTTGTCGCACGTCGTGCATTTGACGGTGACTACGAGTATCAAGCAAAAAGAATTCGCAATTAGCAACACGGAAACTTCCATAACTTTGGCGGCCAATCGAATAGGCCGCTGGTCCCGTGGTTGTGGCTTTCGCATGCAGTTGCAGAGTGTGTGAATCAACGACACTTACGATGTCGTAGACCCGTGAGTTGGGATCACCTTCGTCATTGTCTAAAGCGATGTCATTCTCGCCTGCCGTAGCGGTTCCCCAATGTACGTGCAGATTGGACATTTTTTCTAGCGGAAGCTGAGTGAAGTCAGCTGAGAGGTCTACCAGACGATCGCTGCCTGCTGTCAGCGTAGCTGTACCAAAGTGAATCGGTGCATCGTATCGAGTTGGATTTGACCAACCCAAGTAATCGTACCAAGCTTGAGTGCCAATATCTCGAAAGACAGTACGGCGATGACGCCGTCCCGCACTGCCAGCGCCCCAAATGTCATTTACCAGTTCGTGGTCATCAAATGTAAAATAACTCGGTACATTGCGATGCCATTGCATTAACGGAATGCCACGTGACATATATAGTTTATAATTTTCCCAGACGCCAACGATGCTAGGCATCACTTTGACTTCCCTCGGCGCCTGGCTGCTATCTAGTTGGTTGTCTGCAAGCCACTTTTCTGGAGGCGTACTCCGGAGTTCTTCGTAGAGCCAATCTCCGTTCATGATGGCAAAGTGCGTTTTATTCGCAATCTTTGCATTCATCGTTTGATACAGCGGAAGTGCATGCCCAATTCCGTGTAACGGGTTTTGATTGGCGCAACATCCGATTTCGAATTGGAAGTTAAACAATCCCTGCGGGTTGTATGGTTCGTTTCTATGTGTTTCGGCGTTTGGTAACGTTCGGAATGTACCTACCTGTCCTTGCGGGTAACCGTCGATGAATATTTGATACCAGTAGCGACAATCTGCATCTAAGTTGTTCAAACTGACCACGCCAGTACAGTCATGGGTAAAGGATGTAGTATTTGTCGACGAGCATTGTTTCAGTTGTTTTTCATTAGTGCCATAGCGGACCAAGAATTCAGTTGGACGAGATGTACGGGCCCATACAAGCATCGACGAGGATGTCGGACGACCGAGCATTGGTCCATGCGTCATGGTGGCAGCATCTTCGGCCATCGCTGCAATGCAATTCATTGCACAGATTAGAATCGCTATCGACAAAAAACGAGTGCTCTTGAATGCGATGCTCATTGACAGCTCCCGGTTATTCATGTCCCAAGACACGACGCAAGAAAGTAGGTGGAGAATACGCCAACGGACGCCCGAAAGACGTCCAAATTGAAGAGTCAGAGTACTGGCAATACTTAAACGCCGCACTTTAGTTATAGGCGGCGCTGCCGCATTATTTCGGGCTAATTGCAGCTGAGTTTTGTAGGATACTCGGTTAGGCAAACAAGGCTGTCAGGGCGCGAGCCTTAACCAATTCTCGCGGCTGATTCAGGTGATTGTAAACAATCGTTTCTGGTGCAATACCGAATGCATGATAGACAGTCGCCAACAATTCGATGGGGTGCACGGGATCTTCTAGCGGCGCAGAGGCAGTCTTGTCGCTCTTGCCATGAACGTAACCTCGTTTAACTCCCGCCCCGGCTACAACTGAAGTGTAACAATAAGGCCAATGGTCTCTACCGTCAGCAGTATTGTTGTTTCCAGATGTACTCACGCCTCGCTGTGGAGATCTACCGAACTCACCAATGGCGACTACGAGAGTTTCTTCAAGTAACCCCCGCTGATCCAGATCCTCAATGAGGCTGGAAAGGCCAGCGTCCAGCATGGGAGCCGAACGGTCTCGCATACGTTCTGTCAGCCCTGAGTGATGATCCCAGGAATGGTTATCAGAATTAGCGACCTTTGGCCAAATCACTTCGACTACCCGAGTACCAGCTTCGATTAACCGGCGGGCCAAAAGACAGCTTTGACCAAATGTATTGCGTCCATAACGGTCTCGCAGATCACTTGATTCAGCCGACAAGTTAAAGGCCTCACGGGCACGACCGGATACGATCAAATTGAGAGCCTGGTCGTAGTAAGTATCCAATTGATAATTTTCAACCGCCCTGTTGATATCAGGCATTTGGGCATTGACCATATCCCGCAGCTTGGCACGGCGTTCTAGTCGCATGGCGAATACATCTGGACGCAATTGAAGATCATCAATCTTGATGCGTTCCATTTTGCTCATATCCATATCATCACCATCTGGGTATAGCGTATACGGATCAAAGGATTTACCAAGAAATCCAGCGGTTCCCCCCTTACCTATGACGTTGCTTTCTTGCAGAGGTCTTGGAAGCATCACAAAGGGCAACATTGGTTCATCTGTAGGACGCAGTCGAACGATATTAGATCCAAAGTTCGGGAAATCTTTGGGGCTGGGAGGTTCCAATTGTCCAGAAGGACTTACCTTGTCCGTCGTGTAGCCCGTCATGAGCTGGTAAATTGCAGCCGTGTGATTGAACAGACCATTTGGTGAATAGCTCATAGAGCGAATCATTGAAAAGCGATCATTTACCTGCGCTAGACGCGGTAAGTTTTGAGTAAATTGAATGCCTGGGATTTTTGTAGAGATATTTGTGAAAGGGCTTTTAACATTTTCGGGAACATCTTCCTTTGGGTCCCACAAATCGAGATGACTTGGTCCACCCTGCAGATAAACCATAATGACACTTTTGGCTTTGCCCCAGCCGGGAGCGGAAACAGCTTGATCTGACGCACTTGACTTCAGACGCAACATCCCGCCTAGGCTTAGCCCAAGTAGTCCGGAGCCGCCGACTCGCAAAACATCTCGGCGCGAAGCCGTTAAATGCTTGTCGCAGAGATCTTTAGCTAATCCACCTTGAAAGCGAAGCATCATTAACTCCTTAGTTGATGTAGTCAGTAGACGGACTTTGAGCGCGTCACTAGGTCGTGGGGCACCGATCAGGCTACAGTGGTCGGTGGCGATTTAAGGCAGGGATAAAATGTGGGCCTTCAGCAATTCAAAATTATAGCTGCCTGAGAGACCGAATGCCACGCAGTTTGGACTTATGGCGGGAGCTGGCCGCTTGATTTTTGTAACTATGCAAGAGCCCAACCTATCTAGATATCCGTTATCATCCCACTAGCGAACTTCACCCATGCTGCGAATTCTCGCCAGCAATTCTCGCATGCCCATCACCCGATCAGGGTGTTTTTCAAATAAGTTGTGGCGTTGAGAAAGATCCTCAGATAAGTTTATCAGGACACCTTCTTGTTTAGGCTCTTGATCGTAGCCCATTTCCTGGGAATACCAGTCAGGTACTTGCGAAACGTCACCGCTGGGTGCATCGATCAGCAACCAAGAGCCAGAACGAATTGCATAGTGGTCGGCTTTAGTGTTATGAACTAAGTTCGTTCGAGCACTAGCGCCTTGGCCAGAAATTAGCTTTAATTGATTGTGACTGTCGATAGCCTGACCGGAGGGTAGGTCTGCGCCAACGATCGCCGCAATCGTTGCCATTACGTCGATCTGGCTTAGAAGTTCGCTTGATATTGTGCCAGCTGGCGTATGTCCTGGCCAACGCACGACAAAGGGAACTCTATGGCCACCTTCCCAAATATCTCTTTTCAGGCCGCGCAATTCGCCTGTGCTACGATGTTGGAAGTTTCGAACTCGATCATAAGCATATCGCTCGGGGCCGTTATCTGCAGAGAAAATTACAAGCGTATTCTCTCTAAACCCGTATTGGTCCAAAGCCTTCAGGACTTCACCGGCGGTCCAATCGCTTTGATGCATATAGTCGCCAAATCCGCCGGCAGGGGTCGTGCCCTGAAACTCCTTGGTAGGAACGATTGGAGCATGAGGAGAGGTCCAAGGAAAATACAGAAAGAACGGCTCCGGTTTTCCTTGCCTACCTGCTATCCAGTCTACTGCCTTGCGAGTTAAAGTCGGCATCACTTGGTCTTGTTGCCAATCAGCAACCATCGGACCAGGACGCCCTTCGGGTGAACCTTCACTCGGCATGGGATTGGGTACATAAGGAATGCTCGGTGGGGCCACGATTCGGTCGTTTTCAATCCAGGCATACGGTGGAAAATTTGGGACGTCGTCTCCAAAGTAATAATCGAATCCATGTGCCAGAGGTCCGTCTGGAATGGGAAGCTGCCAATCAAACGCAGCTGCTGGCCATTGTTGCGTGCCATTGACGGTAATCTGCTCCGCATTCGGCTTTCGTATCGCATCCCAGTCCCAGCCTAAGTGCCACTTGCCGATACATGCTGTGGCGTAGCCTTTGGATTTCAACAGTTCAGGTAAAGTCAGCTGCTCAGCATCAAACACGCTTCCGCCCCAGGCATTCACAATCCCGTGGAACTTGCGCCAATGGTATTGGCCGCTAAGCAAGGCAAAGCGACTAGGAGTGCAGACTCCGCTTGAACTGTGGGCGTCCGAAAATCGCATGCCGTCACGAGCCAAGCGATCCAGGTTGGGAGTTGGGATTTTAGATTGCGGGTTCTGTATACCTAAATCCCCGTACCCCATATCGTCGGCATATAGGATCAGGATATTTGGCAATTCCGCGCCAATGCAGAGTGTGGTCAAACAGTTGGCAAGTAAACAAAAGGAAATGACGATCGGTGATATCACTGATGGATGCATGATAATAAACTTCCCCCAAAAAACTTTCCGCAATGCCTTCTCATTTGGCCCTAGTCAACTAGCTGCAATCGAGTTAATTCTTCAGCAATTTTTGGCAATCGCACGTAAGGATCGTTGTGTTTCAGACCGTATTCTGAGATTGCTTTCGCAAGTGTCTTTACGGTAGTTCGATGCTGAGGTGACTGGTAGAAATTCAGTAGTTCATCAGGATCGAGTGTTAAGTCAAATAGCCACGGTTCGTCCTCAGGCGACAAAACTAACTTGTAGCGATCGGTTAAAGCTGCAATCCAACCTTGATCACGACCAGCTTTCCTCATAAAGGCCACGTCGCGGAAATTCTCTGGTACTTGTCCGGTCTTGAAGATTTCAGACAGATCTCTACCCTCGGCATCCTCTGGCAGAATTTGTCCAAGCAGCTTGAGAATAGTTGGTGAAAAATCAACTCCAGTCATGGCAATGTCGAGCGTAGCGTTGGCGGCAACCTTAGTGGGCCCAGCCACAATCATTGGAACCCGAGCAGAGCCCTCGTAGGGATTTCCCTTGTTGTCTCGATGATGCTCGCCACATAAATCGCCATGGTCGCTTGTGAAAACGATCATCGTGCGGTCAAGAATGTTTAACTCTTCTAGCCGTTTAAGCAATCGACCAACATTATCGTCGATGCACTTGACCATGCCAAAGTACTTGGCCATTCCGGGTTTGCTAAATTGAGCTGTTCCTCCGCCTAAGTATCGGGGCGTTTCTTCGGGGGATTGTGTAAAGGTTTTGGGGCGTTGGAAAACCGCAGGATCATACATTTCGTCGTATGGCGAACGCACCGTGTTTGGTCCATGCGGATCTGGGATACTCAGCATGTAACAAAAAGGCCCAGTGTGATTGGCAGAAATGAACTCCAAAGCGCGATCCGTTAACCAGTCGGTCGTAAATGTCTTAGAGTCGGCAGCGTCAACATCATAACTAGGTTCACCACGGGCGTTGACAGCTCCAACTCGTGGTCCGTTTGCACTTAGTTCCAGTTTCTTCCAGTGCCCTCGATTGAACATGTACCGATTGTCGACAAAACCAAATTTGCGAGCGGGCTCCCATTGCGGTTTGCCTGGGCCGTCCAAATGCCATTTCCCCGCAAACCCCGTAGAGTATCCAGCTCTTCGCAAGTGCTCTGCAAAGGTGACCACCGAATCACGCATAGGAACGTCGTTTGTAGTGGCGTCTGTATTCTGTGGGTATCTGCCAGACACCAGAGCGGCGCGAGATGGCGTGCATACTGGTGAGGTCGCATAAAAACTAGTGCATACCAATCCGCGTCGCGCAATCGAGTCGATATGAGGCGTTTCGACAATCGCTTTGGGGCCCCATACCAGCGCCAGGTCGGGGGACAATCGATCACGATAACAGCCGAGCGTGCGAAAATTGTGTTCGTCAGTTTGAATAATCAACAAATTCATTGGCTGAGCGAATAACCGCAAGCCAATGCTTGAAATGAGTAGAATGCCAACTGCCAGACTCAAGGTGCGCATGAGAAAACTCACTTCTCAATAAAGTTCCAACCAAGTTTCACGCAAGGCTTTGTATCAAAAGTGGTCCGATCAAATGTTGGCGAACATTTTGCGAATCGACATCAATAGGATCAACTCTTTTGTCCACTGCCTGGTGCATGGATTATATGAGAAGGCTCAGTCGCGTAACTTGGTAGATCCGCTATAGATAGCGTGTTTTGCCAAATATTCTGTAACGGTAATAGAACTCGGTTTGCGGGTGCCGAAATGTGGACGATAAAATCGATTGTAACTGGACCACAAAGGCGACCCAGTGACGGAGGCGGGGTTGTAAACGCAATCGAAGTCTTTGCTTCACAATTCGCAATTCATTCGGTGGTAGAGTTGTTCAGGGCAATTCGTCGGGCTGGTTTGGGGACTACTTGTACTCTAGGCATCGTAGTTGGACCGCCATGAAAGGTTCGACCGGAGTCAAGGTAGTGGTCAAAAACAAAGACACCATGTTTTGCATTTCCAGCTCTCAAGCAGCGCAAGATGGCAGGGTGTCCACATTCCGGGCACTGAACTCGCAACCCATGACTATCGAGCAATTGGTGCACCGATTTGGCAAAGGTTTGGTTTTCGGTAAGTGAACCAAACGACCAACCATGGAATTGTTGCAACCGGGATTCGATGGCCCTTCGAATTAGTTCTTGCTGGGCTTCGACTTCTCCTTCGAGTGACTGCAAGATTTCGCTCGCGCGCTCAATGGAAGCCGCTGGCATGGCAATTCGTCTTCGCAAGCCGCCGTAGACGCGCTCGGCTACAATCTGAACAGTTCGTAAATAGATCTGACGCCGATCAGATTGCAACGGATTTTGCGTGGGGTTAAGCGCAATCTCGAGTAGTGCGAGTGGGTCCCCATAATGCAATATGGGCCCAAACAATAGTGGGAAGCCAGTGGGGTTTTCTGTACCGATGCTGGTGCTGGGCAGTTTTCGATGCGAGGGTTCTGCCAGTAATGGTTGTTTCTGCTGCCATGCCAACTGGACCAATCGTTCGTGCTTTTTTTGCTCGTTGATCGAGTTTAATAATTGGTCCATCTGGTAGCGTACGCCGAAAACTGCTCCAGGGGACCCTTGGGCCTTCATCCAAATTACTGCTGCTGGAGCCGCGAAAAGATCGCATAGCTGTGGAAGTAGCTGTTCAAGAAACGACTGAAGCGGTAATTCACCGTCAATGAGGTTTCCAAGTTTCTTTACCTGGGTCGCGGACGGGGAATGGGACTCAACCGGAAGGTCCTGTAAAGCTTGATGTAAATCTTGAAGTTCCATTGCAATCCAAATCTTTGAGTAACCCACCTAGGGTGGAGGGTTGGTTTGCATGTTCTGTAAAGCATTGTCTTTTGATGAAGGGAGACTTTTCGCTAGCTTGCCCTAAGGTGGGCTGAATTCCACGTCGCACTATGCCTTGCAACTAGAAAAACCGTAATTTTGCCTATTATGGTATTTTCTAATCTTACCGCCATTGTTTATACTCTTGGTACGAACGTATGGCAACAGCTTTCCGGTGGATGGGTGGTTGTGATTCAATAAAAAACCAAGAAATCGTTGGTGAATGGTTCTTCGGGATCGGCGATTTGCTTGCATTGGCAGTGTGGCCATGAGTTCAATTTCGTGTCCTGATTGGTATAACCGTTACGTCGTCCCCGAATGTTTCAACTTAGCCGCAAGACTTGTTGGAGAAAGCTTGAAGGTCATCTGCTGCTTGCTTAACGTCGAATTAACGGCCAGCAGTTTCCACTCAAGCTCTCCCGACGTGGACTTGTCCACAACGCTCAGCTAAGACGCAGAGAGAAGGTGGAATCAATCGGTTCCACTGAGCTTCAGTTTCCGCGGTAATTCCAAGTCACCCTAATCAAGACGTTTGAAGGCCAGCATGTCCTCTCAGCCATCTCAAGAAACTGTAGAACAAACCAAACAGCAGATTCGGTTGCTAATTAATGAAATTGCCGAGCTTTCGCGGAGCGAGACCCTAGCGGAAGACTATTATCCTGCAGTCCTCAAGCGGATTGTCGACGCCTTAGCTGCAGTGGGGGGAGCGATTTGGCTTCTCGACGAAAATGGTACCTTGAAGTTGAGTTATCAAATCAACGTCAATCAAGGCTTACTTGAACATGATAACGAAGATGCGACGCGTCACGGAAGGTTGTTGACCCGCATGTTTGCGCGTGGCCAGTCGGAATTGATTCCACCAAATTCGATGCTGGGAGATGATCAAAAGGAAGGCAATCCAACCCAGTTTTTGTTGGTTATTGCGCCACTAAGTGGAGGCAAGCAAACCACTGGTTTGGTTGAGGTATTTCAACGACCTGGGGCTGCTCCCAATATTCAAAGGGGGTACCTACGTTTTCTGGAGCAAATGGCAGGCCTTATCGGAGAATGGCTCAAGGGACATACCCTTCAGAAAGTATCCGACCGTCAACTGATGTGGCAAAAGGCAGACCACTTTGCGCGCTTGGTGCATGACAACTTGGATCTGCGTGATACTGCGTTTACGATTGCTAACGAAGGCCGCCAGCTCATCGGTTGCGATCGCGTCAGCGTGGCCATAAAGAAAGGTCGTCGTTGCAAAGTGGAATCCATAAGCGGGCAGGATACGATTGAGAATCGCTCGAACATAGTTTCTGCCTTAAATAGTCTAGCCACGCGAGTCGTATCTGCTGGTGAATCTCTCTGGTACGACGGTTCGGCGGCCGATTTGCCACCTCAATTAGAAGAGGCGGTGGAAGATTATGTAGATCTCTCGCACGGTCGTACGATCGCGGTCCTGCCCATTCGCCGTCCTGAAAAAATAATCGAAGGGGATGTGAGTGCTAAAGAAACAGTACAACGTGAAGATCTTAGCAAACGCGAAATAATTGGGGCTTTGATCGTCGAGCAGATAGAAAGTCAAGTTGATTCAGAATCGTTGCGTTCACGTTGCGATTTGGTATACGAACATGCCGCTCGCGCATTGAACAATTCGATGCAGTACTCTGACCTTTTTCTGATGCCGGTTTGGCGTTTCCTGGGTCGAGCCACTTGGTTATTCAAGGGCAGTGCATTCCCTAAAACCATGACGGTGCTGACGCTAATAACGATCGGTCTTCTGGCAATGTTCCTTATCAAGATCAACTTAGACCTTGAGGCCGAAGGCAGTTTGCAGCCCAAAATTCAACAACAAGTATTCGCACATGTGGACGGCGAAGTTGAAGAGGTATTCGTAGATCATGGTTCCTTGGTCAAGCAGGGAGAGCCGTTAGTCAAGCTACGCAATCGCGAGTTGGAAGTCCAGATTACCGAGGTCGAAGGTCAACTCGAGGAAACTCTCAAGCAGATTGTTGCTCTCAACGAAATGACATATAGCAATACAGCCGACCCGTTTGAAAAACAAAAAATCGGCAACCAGCTCTATGAATACAAAGTAAAAGAGCAAACTCTTCGAAGCCAACTCGGGTTGCTTAAGGAAAAGGAGGGCTTGCTGACTCGTACAAGCCCAATTGACGGGATTGTGATGACCTGGGATTTGAAGAAGACACTACGGTCCCGACCAGTAGTCACTGGCCAAGTCCTATTGACGGTCGCTGACCCAACAGGTGATTTCGAATTGGAACTGTTGATGCCTGAAAAACGGATGCGATATCTTGATACGGCTATTCAGGAATCAACGGACAAGGTGTTGCCGGTCGAGTACATCTTGGCGACCGATCCTTCTAGCAACCACACCGGCAAACTTTCGAGCACTGAGATTCATCAGCGTGCGGAGTTAGATCAAACGGAAGGAGCCATCGTCAAGCTGCGGGTTACTCCCGATACCATGGAGGGCATTAGCCGCCGACCAGGTGCCAAGGTGATTGCTGACGTCACTTGTGGCAGGCGTTCGGCTGCTTTTGTCTGGTTCCACGAAGTTGTCGAGTGGGTTCAGGCGAACGTGATCTTTTAGTGATAGGCCCGCCTTACGGACAGAAGACGAACCTCGTTAGCTTGCGTTGGGTCGTTCACTTTCAAGAACTTGCGATTTTCATCCTATTCTGGAGTCAAGTAAATGTCTTTTCGACACCTCCTAGTGGCCGTTTTCGCTGGTCTGCTAGCACTTGGTTGTTCGACTGTGTCGTTCGGTCAATCGGAGCCGGCTAATTCAATTCGACGAGGCTCAATGATCGTGATCAACGATTGCCAAGTCAAACTTCTCCATCAACCTGCCCAGATTGCTGCTCAAGCCGATGGATTAGTAAAGGAGCTGTTGGTAAGCGAGGGGAGTCGAGTAAACGAAAACGATCAACTGCTTGTTATCGATGACCGTGTTGCAGCCGCCGAAGTAGCCGTGGCGGCCAAGGAACTGGAGGCCGCTGAAAAGCAAGCTTCGCAAACTGCCCATGTGCAGTATGCCGAAAAGGCCGCCGAGGTTGCGGATGCTGAATATGCGGATGCATATGATGTGTATCATTCCGGCGCAGGTAACTTCACGGAAGCTAGAAGGAAAAAGCTGGAAGCGGAAAAAGCTCGGCTCGGGATTGACGTATCGATTGTTGAACATGAGAAAGAAGTTTTGGCCCGAGATGTGGCCAAAGAGAAACTGAATGCGGCCAAAATCAAGCTGGATTTGTACAAAGTCCTAGCTCCGCGGCGAGGAATCATCGTTGAACAGATCCGCGATCAGGGCGAATGGATCCGAGCAGGTGAACCCGTACTTAAATTGGCCTATATGGATGAAATGCGAGTCGAGGCGCTGGTTCCCGTGGACGGCATTTCGGTTGCCAATCTACAAGGTGCGCCGATGAAAATTACTATTCCGGCAAACTTGCCTCAAAACATTGTCTTTGAATCAAAAGTTGAGTTTGTAAGTCCAATCATTGAATTCCGTAATGTTCGCGTGTGGGCCAAAGTCCCAAATACGGAGCTCGGGGGCCAGTGGATTCTGAGAGATGGTATGAAGGCAACCGTAGAAATCCCCATTCCTTAAATCAACCATTCAATTTGGATCCGTTTAGATTTTGGTTCAGCTGTAAACCACTGGCGTAAAGCTCTACAACATGACTACTATGGCTGACAGTTTGGTCAATAGCGCAATGCGACCTTTGCAATTGCGCCGTCGGCCTGACCTGGAATCCCGCAAGCATCGCTATCATGGTCGCAGCTATTGGGTCGTCAAAGAACCGGTTGGGCTAAATTACTACCGTTTCCATGAGGAAGAATTTGCCATTCTTAATATGTTGGATGGGCACACAAGCCTTCAGCAGATAAAGGATCGGTTTCAGGCCGAATTTGCGCCTCAACGCATTACGCTTCAGGATCTGCAACAATTCGTGGGAATGTTGCATCGCAGTGGACTGGTAATCTCGCAGGCCACTGGCCAAGGAAGACAGCTCCGACGTCGTGGAGATCAAAAGAAGAAGCGAGAGCTACTTTCTAAGTTATCAAATATATTTGCCTTGCGATTTCGAGGCGTCGATCCCGAGAAACTTTTGAACTTCTTGAATCCTTTCACCTGGTGGCTATTTACACTGCCATGTCTGATCGTGTTTTTGATGTTTGGCCTTAGCGCTTTGACGCTCGTTTTGGTCAATTTTCAAGAGTTTCGCACAAAACTTCCAACTTTTGAACAGTTCTTTGCAGCCCACAACTGGATTTGGCTTGGGGTTACCATGGCCACCGTCAAAGTACTGCACGAATTTGGGCACGGTTTGAGTTGTAAACGATATGGAGGAGAGTGCCACGAATTGGGGTTCATGTTTCTAGTTTTCACTCCCTGTTTGTACTGCAATGTTTCCGACTCATGGATGTTACCGAATAAGTGGCATCGGGTATTCATCGGTGCCGGCGGTATGTACGTGGAACTCATCTTGGCCAGTATTGCCACCTACCTCTGGTGGTTTAGCCAGCCTGGCATGTTTAATTTCCTCTGTCTTTCAGTGATGTTCATTTGTTCCGTCAGCACAGTTGTCTTTAATGGCAATCCCCTACTGCGATTCGATGGATATTACATCTTGATGGACATTCTCGAGATCCCGAATCTCCGACAAAAAGCTACCGAGATACTTAAACGTTGGTTTCAGACATATTGCTTGGGCTTGGAGCTTCAAGAGAATCCGTTCTTACCGCAGAAAAAGCAGTTCTGGTTTGCGCTTTTTACAGTGGCCTCGGTGATTTACCGTTGGGTAGTGGTGTTTTCGATCATGATGTTCTTGATGAAAGTTCTGGAGCCATATGGGCTACAAGCTCTGGGGCGTCTAATCGCCTTTTCAGGATTGGCCGGGATGATTGTTCAGCCTATATGGGCATCCATTAAGTTTTTCCGTACTCCAGGTAGAGCGAGCAAAATGAAGAGGAAAAATGTATCAACAAGTCTCTCTGTTGCAATCGCGTTGGTGCTAGGGATAATTCTTATTCCTCTGCCATTTCATGTCGATTGCGCGGTTGAAATTCAACCACAGGATCCTCATCAAGTGTTTGCCATGGTTCCTGGTAAGTTAGTTTCATGGAACAAAAAGCCTGGGGATCGTATCGAAGCAGGAGAGGCCATTGGGCAACTGGATAACCTCGATCTGCGGCTGGAATTAGAACGAGCCCAGAGTGAATATGGTCTAGCCAAGCAACGTTTGGATATTCTGTCCGAGCAAAAAAATTGGGATCGTGAGTCGCTATCCCAAATTGCAACGCAAGAGGAAGTAGTCAATCATAAAGCGGCAGTCGTCCAGAAGATAATGGACCGTATGGCGCTGTTGAGCATAGTCTCGAAACAACCTGGGACGATCATGCCGCCACCCTTTAAGCCGGTACCCAAACAAGCGGCTGCTGAGGAGCAATTACCAGGCTGGAGTGGAAATCCATTCGATGATATCAACCGAGAAGCCTTTTTTACCGAATCAGACTTGTTGTGCTTGGTCGGTGATCCAAGTCAAATGGAAGCTGTATTAGTTGTGGACCAACATGATATCGACCTAGTTGGTGAGGGCGATGAGGCTGAGATAATGGTTGATTCAGCTCGCCTAGAGACTTTTACCGGTACGATTGAAAAAATATCCGAAATGGAAATGAAAGTTTCTCCTGAGAACCTGGCCCTACAATCCGGCGGTAGGCTCGATACGGAGATGGATGCGAGTGGTAGGTTACGACCAATCAGTACATCTTATCTGGCGCGTGTTCCCCTGGCAGATGTTAAGACGCCGCTTCGCATCGGTTATCGTGGACAAGCAAAGATTTATGTCGGTTGGAAATCACTAGGATGGCGAATATACCGGTTCGTGACTCGTACGTTTAGATTTGAGTTGTAAGCAGCCGAATAGTACGTCGCAACTCAAATTGATCTTGATGTTTACATTGATCTATGTGTTTACAGGGCGTAAACATTTTAACCGCTGTGTCAGCAAAGGAGTTCGTTCATGTCAAAAGAAGAGTCCACTATGGAACAAGAAGCACCGCAAGCTGAGTCTGCCCGGCAACCAGCACCCCAACCTGTTCAAGTCCAAGTTAACGATGAGCATGCTACAGCCAGTTATGCTAATTTCTGTCGTGTAACTGGATCTCCCGAAGAACTTATCGTAGACTTTGGCCTTAATCCACAACCAGTCGGTATACCCAAGGATCCAATTCATGTTAGCCAACGCGTGATCATGAATTTCTACACTGCCAAACGGTTGCTAGCAGCGCTGCAAATGTCAGTTCAGCGCCACGAAGCAGTATTCGGAGTACTCGAAACCGACATTCAGAAACGACTACGAATCCAACAGCAGCAGTAGTCCTCCCAACATACGTCTTGAAACATTCGAAAAACGCTCTTTCTTGGATGCAAGTAAGAGCGTTTTTTTCGTTCAATTGCATTACTTCTTGAATTTATTGTTCCGTTGACCAGAGATTCCATTGGTCTTGAAGCCAAGCGGATTCGGGTGTTTTATCAGACAAAAGAAAACGGTACTTACCCTTCAACGGATTTTCGTTGCTAATCTCAAATTTCCCTAGCACGCAAGGTGCGAAACAAAAATAGGGCTTCGTCGGATGTAGTCTGGCTGGCTGTGGAAAACGGAAGTTGTCTCTATGGCTCAGCACAGAAATGCTGGCCGGAGAATTGTCAATGTTCCCCCAAAGTGTCACCCAGCGTGTCGTTTCATGGTTGCCGAGAACTCGGTCATGTCCTAATTCGTTTTGCATGCCATTTGTCTCGTGTGCTGGGGTGTCGGCGGGTGCGTCTCGGCGATTTTCGTTTACCCATCGAACAGTTCCGCGAACGCCCAGTCCACCATAATGGTATTCTTCTACCAGTAATGGAATATCCGTATTTGCACGTTGAATAAACTCCAAGTCAAAACAGCTTACTTCAGGATCTGAGGTCAAATGAACAGCTATGCGCCAAGTTTCCTTTAGAACGTCAACAATGGGTTCCTGAGCGGTACAATGAGCCAACTCTACCTCAAAACCTGCTTCGTCAGGCGAACAAAAAGTAGACAAAACCCGACGGTGTGCAACTCGTCCCGTACCTCCGGCCAGATTCCAAAAATCGATTTCGCGGTCATTCCATTTTGTATGGACCCAAGCACAAAAGATTCCGTGCTGATGTGCATGATCGTAAGGAAACGCGGCCGTAATTGTTTTTCCTTTTGGCGTGCTCACAGGATGCAAAAATCCACTCCGTGCATAGATTGAGGGTATGCCATTTGGAACCGGAGGTGATTGTATGTTGTAAACCAAAACAGGTTGTCCGTCTTGCAGCACAGTTAATGTGTTATCCGTTTCAATCACCGAAAATTGGCCGGCAGACAATTGCTTTGGGCGATTACGTGTGGCTTCGGATAGCTTGGTTTGATCTACTAGCTCAGCAAAAGCTGGATCAAGTTTGGAAAACTCGGCGACTACCAATTGCCCCACTAGCTGACTTCCTGAATCATTTAGATGAGTATGGTCAGCACCTTCAGCAGTCATTGGCTCATATGCGCGGAAGCAGTCCGGACCGATGGACTCGCATTGTTTAATACTCAATTTGTGAAGATCGATGCAAGGGACGGACAGTTCCCTCGCCACGGCCAGTGTTGCTTCAGCGTAATCGGTTAAAGTCGGCTCGATGGATTCGTCTGCGCGCCAACGTCTTCTTGTCAGCGATGTTATCAGCACTGGTCGGATTCCATGCTCACGGGCATCGCGAACATACTGACGCAGGTGCTCGCGGAATTCTGTTTCAGGGGCACTCTCACGCTCTGGGCCTTTGCCCGGTTGGTCGTTATGTCCAAATTGAATTAATACGATACTTGGGTTTGCCTCTAACGCCTTTTTCCACCATCCTTCGTTTCGAAAAGAACGAGAACTCCTGCCGTTTTGGGCAAAATTTAGGCAATCTGTATTGGCTACTAAAAATGACTTGAATCCAAGTCCCCATCCGGACCCATCGGTCACTGTGGAGTCACCCACAAGAATGACGCGGTTGGTTTCTTGACCTACAACGTATCCAGGAGAGACCAATAAGGCGAAGAAAACGATCAGGCAATGTTCCCATTTTCTCTTTATGCTCAAAACTTCTCGCTGCACTGTGGTGTGTTCAAATAGCAATTCACCTTTCAAGTTGAGTCCGCCAAGAGCTGGCTTTGTTTCATTGGCATGTTCCGGCGACAGAGCGTGCGGACGCCCGTTCTCCTCCTGAGTTGCTCGAGACAAACTCCCTGGGGAGATCGGGCGGGTGCTGGCGTTCAACGAGAAGTATTTCATTTTCAACTCGCAAAAAGGGTCTTGATGACTGGGGAATACGCGCGATGTCTACAAAAGCCGTTCAAAGAATTCTGAAAATCTTCGCTCAACATGGCACTTCACAACAGCTCACTATTGAACGGAGATTTTAGTCCATATCAACAAGTCCAGCGGCTCGTCGTTAAACAAGTTTCGGTTGTTGACCAGTCAGAAGGTGGCGTTTTCCAACTAGGATAGCATAGACGAGCCCTGGTAAAGTCACCTGCCCGCCTCATAGTCGCCGGTCACTCAGTGGCCGGTCTTGCTGTGCGCGGAACGGATCTACCGGGCTATCCGAACCAGAAGAATCAGATGATAACCGGTCCGACTGCGGACCATTCGGCAAGTGTTATCTCGCTGCGACTGTTGGCTTCCCGACCCGTTTTCCTCACCAGCCAACCCTCACGATAAGACCGAAATGGCCCAAGTTCGAAAAACGGCTACGAAAAGACCCTTGCAAGTCGCCCTGGATTTGCGCGCAATTTTGGTAGGCAGTAAGATGAGCAAGAAGCGTCGATTTAATTTGAGAGGATGTCAAAGGACGCTGAGGAGCAATGTCGGCCCATGTCCGGTGAGAAAAACGACATGGGCGCGATTCAAGAGTTAATCTTGGCTAGTAGGAGCATTATTGGAACTATCGTCCGTATGCTGGCTGCGCTGGATTGCGTCATACACCTCGCGGCGATGTACCGGTACTTCGCGTGGAGCTTCCACGCCTAACCGGACCTTGTCCCCACGAATCTCAACGACAAC
>JAGQOY010000093.1 GCA_020427005.1 Planctomycetales bacterium | reverse complement strand
CCTCACTTACGTTTCGGATTGGGACGTTTATTCCTGCCGCTCGCCTAAACGCTGGAATTTAGGCTCCCACACAATCTCTGAATAAAAATCGCATTTTATGATTCGATGGCGTGGCTCTACTGAGGCAGCCTTCTCTATTGACGCTTCTCTCACTCGAAAGCTACTGTTAGGCGCAACTGCGAGGCCCGTTGCGGGCTCCTTCAAAGCAGCTTGGTAGGCCAAAACTACTTGGACAAGCTGCCCCAGCACACTTGAGTACTTACCGGTCAAGGACGGCCAAATGCCCAACTCTCACCAACAGTGTTCATCTAATATTCCAGTTCCTCTGTTAGACGTAGGACGCGGCAACAGCGTCATTCGCGACGAAGTTCTAGCAGCCATTGCTGAGGTCTACGACAGTGGGCGTTTTTTGCATGGCCCACAGGTAACGGACCTCGAAAATTACCTGGCCGCGCGCTGCCATTCGAAATTTGCTGTAGGTTGTGCATCCGGCAGTGATGCCTTGTTGTTGGCCCTAATGGCACTCGATATTGGGCCGGGGGATGAAGTTATCGTGCCCAGCTTCACGTTTTTCGCGACCGCTAGCTGTGTCAGCCGACTAGGTGCAAAAATCGTCTTTGTGGACATTGATCCCAGAACGTACAATATTGACCCAAACGCGGTAGAAGCCGCCATAACAACTCGGACGCGAGCGATCATTCCCGTACATCTGTTTGGGCAATCCGCCGCATTGACTGAAATCGTTAAGATCGCGTCCAGGAACGATATCCCCGTTATCGAGGATGCTGCCCAAGCAATTGGCGCTGCCTACCACGGGCGTCCCGTATGCAGTTGGGGCCAAATGGGATGTATTAGTTTTTATCCCACCAAGAATCTCGGGGGCTTTGGCGATGGCGGCATGCTAACGACGGATAACGAGCAGCTAGCGGATCGACTGCGACTGCTGGCCGGACATGGCATGCGTCCCAGGTACTACCACAGTGAAGTTGGAATCAACAGTCGACTGGATACATTTCAAGCAGCAGGTCTGTTGGTCAAATGCAGACATTTAGACCACTACACATTGGCTCGACAAACCAATGCACAGCGTTATTTTGAGCTCTTCCATGAGGCGGGTTTGGATGGCGCGAGAGGTTTCGATGATCTTACCCTACCCTACGTGGACCCAGCCGCGTTTCATGTTTGGAATCAGTTTTCTTTGCGCATTCCATTTGGACGCCGAGATGCGTTGCGAACATACCTGCAGCAGTCCCAAATTGGGTGCGAGATTTACTACCCTGTACCATTGCATGAACAAACCTGCTTCCGACGCCTTGGTTACGCCACGGGAAGTCTCCCACATACGGAAGCAGCTGCCCGAGAAATCTTGCACCTTCCAATTTATCCAGAGATGCGTCCAGAGGAACAAACTCGGGTCGTATCACAGGTTGCTAGTTTCTTCCGAGCTAACTGCCGAGCAGTGGCGTAATGGGAATTTTTGCAGTGCCAATACCCAATCGTCAGGTTGTATCCGTGCAGCTGGCAGAACAAAACAATTAGAATCAAAATAATCTCAATTCCGAACGACAATCCGTGATTGGCCATTCGGCAGCCTGTCAGCAGTTACGTCCGACACAAATTAATCGATGGGAAAGTACCGATGAGTCGATCCGACGTACATTCCGAATTTAGCAAACGCAAGGGCAAAATGCCAAAACGACGCGTCGTTAGATGGCTCTCAATCCTGGCTGGCTGCCTAGCCATTGCTGTCGCAGTCACACCTACGCTTCTCAGCTACGCTCCGGGTTTTGTGACTAGCGCCATTAATCGATTTTCTGGCGTTACGCCACTAAGAATCGAGCTAGATAGCCTATCGGTCGGCTGGCTTTCACCTGTTCGCCTTAGTGGTTTACGCTTAATAGATGACCAATTACAACCAGTAGTTAGCATTAGAAGCATTGAGACTCAGAAAGCTCTGCTTGGCTGGATAACCAGCAGCTCGCAATTGGGCACCCTTCGAATCGAGGGGCTAGAGACCGCGATTGAAGTGCATGATGGAACAACGAATCTTGAAGAAAATCTGGCTACTATCATTGCCCAAAATCTCGATACCCCAGAGCCAACTGATACGACCTCCGCACCGCCTCCAACGGGCAGGATAGAACTTGTCGATTCGAAGATTCTGTTCACTGCTCGTGGCCAGTTGGAAAAATGGGTAGTGCAAATAGAAAAAGCCAATACTAGCCTGCCCAAGCCCGGCGAAGTGGTCGGACCGACTGAATTGCATATCAAACTTGGAGATGCCACAGGCACCGTGCCTGGAGTCGGCACTATCATTGCCACTGTTCAAAGCAATGTAGATGGCCAAGGCTTAGATGTTCATTCGACTCTTTCTCAGGTTCCTCTAGCCTTTTGGCAAGCCTTACGTGGGCGGTTACCTGGCATTCCTGTCGAGGCTCTTAGTGGTGATCTCAGTGCCAATATGACTGGACGATTATTGGGGATTGAGAACTGGCGATTGAATCTAGAATCATTTCAAGTGGATCAAGTTAGCGTTCTGGCACCTACGCTGCTTGGTAATGAACCAGCCGTTTTGAGCACCTTGCAATCTAGCGGACAATTTGAATTAACATCAACAAGTCTGCAGATTCGTGGCGCGAAACTGAATTGTGATTTTGCAGCAGCTGGCGCGGATATCCAGTTGCCCTGGCCTATCGAATTGCCTTCACTGACAACCCCCCACATTCCCAACGGGCGTATCACGGCTGCAGGAGTCGTAGACCTTCCCAAATTAGTTGTAGCCGCAAGGACACTGGTGCCCATGCGCGAGAATGTAAGTCTGCAAGACGGCAAGGCACAGTTTCAAGTCACCCAGGACGTCCAGGAAAATGGAAATACCAACGTTCGCGCACGAGTGGAATTTGCAGACTTGAAAGCCAACAACTTGGGACAAACCTTAGTTTGGGGCGATCCATTCATCGTGGAAGCCTCTGCAACTTCCGATTCGTCGGAACACGCTCAATTTGGATTGGCATGCAAATCGGAATTTTGTGAAATCCAGGGCCGAGGGTCGCTTCAAACAGGTCAACTGGTAGGCAAGCTCGACCTCGAGCTGCTGCAAAGGAAGCTGAGCCAATGGGTTGATTTGCCAATCTCAAACATGAACGGGTCGGCCTCATTGAATACCACCTGGAAACTTGCAGCATCCAATTTGTTTGAGGCCCAGGGAAACTTTTACACTACTCCCTTGAGAATCACCAGCGATACAGGTGGTTCCATACAAGAACCTGCATGGGCAGGTGAGTTCTCTGGGCAAGCGATTATGGAAAATGGCAGCCCCCAACAGCTGAATAAGGCCTCGCTTCGACTCAAGGCTACAAACGAACAACTCGCAGTTACCATTTCTGAGCCACTCATCCTGACTGGCGATTCCGCAGCCATAAGCCGAGTTGGGCAACCAGCTTCTCCGGCGGGTTTCACATTGAACCTAGTAGGCGATCTAGCTGACTGGCAACGCCGCGCCACCATGTTCCTCACCGCTCCACTCGAAACGCAAATCGGCGGGCAAATGGAACTTGCTGTAAGCGGACGGCTCGACTTAGCCCATGCGGAAATCCTTCAAGCGAATTGGAACAGTAAGCCACTATCAGTTTCATCACCAAGTTTTACATTTCATGAACCGATGATGGTAGGCAATTTTAAAGGGCGTGTCGACACAAATGATCTTGCCAAGTTGGCTATCGAAAAGATGGACGTTCGAGGTGCATCATTTTCACTTAGCGCAAGTGATGCAGTAAGTGACCAAGATCCTTCCACGCGCAAGGGCGAAGCTATCTTTTTGGTTGATTTCAAACAACTGTTAAATAACATGCGTCCTCAGGCGGTCGGCGGCGTCCAACCGGCAAGCGTAACACCTGAGAACACAATCACGGCCAACGGACAAATGCAGGGCCAATTGCATTGGGCAATCAATCCAGAACAAGCTGAGTTTACGATGCGTTCCGACGCTAGAGATGTATACGTATACAGCCAACCCATCGGCTCATTAGCTCCTTCACCATTATGGAATGAACCGCAACTGCAATCCAACGTGCACGGAGTTTACCGAATTTCCGATGGACAACTGGCCCTCGATTCGGCTCAATTGCTAATGCCTTGGATGAACTGCCTGACAGCTATTTCTTACACACCCAGTCAGACACTGCAGGAAGTTTCTGTCAATGGCCAAGCCGTATACGACTGCCAAAGCTTGGCCGAAAAGCTTCGGCCTTGGACAGGCGGTCAACTTCAACTTCAGGGACAACAAACTGTTCCAATCAAGGTCAACTGGCAAAGTTCAACGGACCCAGCAACATCCTTGCTAGCAGGTCTGCAAGCCGAAACGCGAATTGGCTGGGAGGAAGCCCAGGTCGTTGGTATCCATGTAGGTAAGGCTGACGTGCCAATTCAGATTTCTGAAGGTCAATTATCTACGAACACAGAAATCCCTGTCAGTGGTGGAACGTTGAGATGGGATCTAACGAGCGACCTGACAGCTCCGGCGGTCGTTATCTCCCAAAAACCAATGAAAGTTCTAGAAAATGTCGAGATAACACCTCAAATGTGCCAGAGCTGGCTGAAGTATGTTACGCCCCTACTGGCAGATGCGACCAGTGTCGATGGCCGTTTAAGCTTGCAACTAGACAAAGCTGAATTGAACCCTTCCAACCCACGCAATCAAACGGTCGTTGGGCAGCTAGTTATGCACAACGCTGAGGTAGGGCCTGGCCCGCTATATAATGAAATTATCACCCTGGTACACCAACTGGACGCCATTCGGAAACAAGATCTCACTCAAGCGGTCAGCAATCAGCGTGTTTGGGTACAGATGCCTGAGCAACGAATCGACTTTCAAATGCACAATGGACAAGTTGTACACCGCAACCTGAATATCCGTGCGGGAGACGCCACCATAACTTCCACTGGCACGGTAGATATCGATGGGCGAATGGAGTTACTTGCAGTGATGCCCCTTCCCAACGACTGGATCGACAAGAGTCCATGGCTAGCTGGCTTGCGTGGTCAATCATTGCAATTTCCTGTTCATGGCTCCATCACATCTCCCAAAATCGACTCCAATGCACTGCGTCAACTTGGGCGTCAAACGATGCAAAATGCAGCCCAAGGGATCCTGCAACAAGGATTGTCTCGTGGCCTGGAGAAACTTCTAGGAAACCCACCGCCAACTCCGACTGGAAATAAGTAACAAAGGATTGTTGACATGCTCCGAAGACGATTTTGGCTCAAAGCCGCAATGCTATCTGCTTTAGCACCCATTTCATCTGTCGGCTTAGCCCAACAAGCTTTTTCGACAAATGGAGCCGAGAATATCGACGCTACCCACCTTGTCGAATTGGAAACCCAGCTAAAAAATGGATTGCGAGTGGTTACACCCGAGCAATTGCAATTTGTCCAACTGGTCGTCCTGCGCGTCCGGCAAGGTATTGTTCCGCGTGCCATGGTAAATCTACTTTACAAGTGGGCCTTAGAACGAAATCCAAAAGTTCCGTATCCATACTTCGAGTACGCGATGCGGGCCCTCAGCAAACGTCGCGGAATCGCATTGTAGAAATCGGAAACAGCAGTTAGCACTTTGTAAATACAACTTCCGATCTACAACCACTGCTCGATCGAGCGCTACAATTCATCCCGCGCAGCCTGAACGGGATGCCAACCGGAGATTCGAATTGAGTTGGACTTGGTGGACTCAAAAACAGAACTCCATAGCGGTATTGGCAACTTTGGCCATCGTATTGCACTTAGCATTATGGATTGCAAAACAGTCGACCTGGGTAGTGGAATTGCCGCTCTGGTTGGCACTTTTCTTCGGCGGTATCCCATTGGTTTGGGAGCTCATACAGAAGTTCTTACGCCGAGAGTTTGGGTCAGACCTGCTGGCAGGCATTGCCATCGTGGCTTCAGTAATACTCGGAGAGTATCTGGCGGGTACATTCGTAGTACTAATGTTATCTGGAGGTGAAGCGCTCGAGGCGTACGCCTTGCGCAGCGCATCACGCGTCTTAGAGGCCTTGGCCAACCGAATGCCGTCGGTGGCTCACCGCAAGCTGGACGGAGAAATCAAGGATACGTCTCTATTTGAAATCAGAATTGGCGATCTCCTGGTTGTGTACCCTCACGAGTTGTGTCCAGTCGATGGAACTGTAGTTGAGGGGCACGGAGTCATGGATGAATCCTATCTGACGGGCGAACCATATCACATTTCTAAGACGCCGGGTTCCCAAGTCCTCTCAGGAGCCATCAACGGTGAAACAGCCCTGGTCGTTGAGGCTAGCAAACTGCCTGCCGATTCACGGTATGCAAAAATTATGCAAGTCATGCAGGAATCTCAAGCCAATCGCCCACAAATTCGACGCTTGGGTGATCAACTAGGTGCATACTATACGCCCTTGGCAGTCTGCATCGGATTAGCTGCCTGGGCGGTCAGCCTGGACCCGACGCGCTTCCTGGCCGTGGTTGTCGTCGCAACTCCTTGTCCACTCTTGATTGCTATTCCAGTAGCCATTATTGGTTCCATTTCACTGGCCGCTAGACGGGCCATTGTCATTCGCGATCCAGCCGTTCTTGAACAAGCTTCTACCTGCAGCACATTTATCTTCGATAAAACTGGCACCTTGACTTATGGTGAACCAGAACTTGTCGAACAGTTAGTTGCACCAGAAATAGACCAAGCAAAAATCCTACAAATGGCTGCGAGTCTTGAACAATACTCAAAACATCCGCTTTCGCATGCGATTCTGACCGCTGCGCAGAACTCAAACATTCCGTTACTCGAAGTCAAAAAGATCAGTGAACGGCCGGGTGAAGGTTTAGTTGGAATTATCGGTGATAACATTGTTCGCATTACCAGTCGGAACAAGCTCAACGACGGCCAAAAGCTATCCCTTAACTTGCCTCAGATTAGTAGTGGCTTGGAATGCGTAGTTGTCTTGAATGATACGTGGGCTGCCGTCTACCGATTTCGTGATCGCCCACGCGCCGACGGACATCCTTTTATTCAACACCTCGGTCCTAAACACAAAATTAACAGGCTTGTCCTGCTGTCCGGAGATCGAGCCCAGGAGGTGCAGTATTTAGCGGACTTGGTGGGTGTTAAGGAGGTGTATGCGGAAAAGTCCCCAGAAGAAAAATTGGCAATCGTTCGGCAGGAAGTAGGCCAAGCACGGGTCCTGTATCTGGGAGACGGTATTAACGATGCTCCTGCTATGTTGGCATCCACCGTTGGATTAGCCATGGGGCAGAATAGCGACGTTATAGCCGAAGCTGCTGGGGCAGTTATCATGGACTCTTCTCTGCAAAAAGTAGATGAATTCTTACATATTGGTGAACGCATGCGATCCATAGCCTTGCAAAGCGCGATTGGAGGAATCGCCTTTAGCATACTCGGGATGTGTTTTGCTGCCGCAGGTACACTTCCACCTGTTGCGGGAGCCATAATTCAGGAATTGATAGACATTTTGGCCGTAACGAATGCCCTTCGAGCCGCATTCTTGCCCAAGTATTTGACCGATTACTGAAACACTCCCTGTTTTGGTACACTGCTCATAAATTCCCGAACGATTTCGACCCGATATAAATCGAATTTTCAAGAAAAATGCGACCAAGAATAGCATTGACATTAGGCGACCCGGCCGGAGTGGGGCCAGAGATCATTCTCAAGATGTTGCTCAATCGGGAATTGCATTCGCAATGTGATCTGATTGTTTTTGGTGAACCGACAATTGTTGACCGCTGTCGTCAACATCTGGGACTAACCGTTCCCGATAGCCTTAAGATCGATCGATTCGACTTAAACCAATGGCAGAAAACCGCCTCTCACTGGCCTGGCGGCTTGGCTATCGTTGATGTAGGTTCCATCGGTCAGAAAAACTTCTCCATCGGGCAGGTAAGCCCCTTATGCGGACAAGCCAGTTACGATTACATCCAAGCCGCAATTGACTCGGCGCTTCGAAACGAAGTTTCTGCCATCGCCACCGCACCGATCAACAAAGAGGCCATGCACCGCGCCGGAATAAAATATCCTGGACACACGGAGATTTTCGCGGACCGTGCTCAGGCATCCCGGTGGTGTATGATGCAATATTCAGAACTTCTAACTTGCTCGTTTGTTACCGTTCACGTGGGGTACGCCGAAGTCCCTAGGTTGTTAACCATCGAAAATGTGTTTGATACTATTGAACTTACACGAAATGCAATGCTCAGGCTGCGAAACAAAGAACCTCATTTGGTTGTTTGTGGCCTTAACCCACATGCGGGCGAACATGGATTATTTGGAGATCGTGAGGAAGAGCGCATTATTGTGCCCGCCATTGAACGCGCAAGAAATCTAGGAATGCATGTCGAAGGACCGCTGCCTCCGGATACGGCCTTTGTCCCCTGGAAACGTTCCTCAACCGATGCCTTCATTTGCATGTATCACGATCAGGGCCACATTCCAGTCAAAGCCCTGGCATTTGATTGCTCTGTCAACACGACATTAGGACTACGGATCCTTCGAACAAGTGTGGATCACGGAACGGCGTTCGACATTGCCTGGCAGGGACGTGCGCAAACGAGCAGTATGGAGGCGGCTATCAAGCTTGCGATTAGACTGTCAATTGACAGATCGTAAGTTAACTGAATTGCCCCCGAGGAATAGCAACGATGATTCACCTCCTAGAAATTCTTTCATGGATTGCTGAATGACCACCAGATGTCGAGCGATTGTTATTCTGGCTGGAATAGGCCTTAGTTTAGGCGTACTGAGAGATCAACCGACTCTCACTGTTCTAACAATGGGGTATCTGCTTTGGCTATTTGCAGCCTGGTGTCTTTTCCAGATTCGTGTTGCGACATTTGTCAATTCAATACAAATTAGCCGGACAATACAGGGCCAGCCACTACGAAACGATTCGCGTATGTGGTCTGGGCGCAGTTATTTGATAAGCGTCCGCATGGTTAGTTCGCAACCAATCGCTCCGATTCTTATTGTGCGAGACCTGATCTCGGATCGGTTACAAATTGAGCAAGGCAGTGTTGAGGAGTCAACTTTTTCTAATGTACATGACATTCTGATCGAGTACCGTTGCAGGGCATTGGCGGCCGGCAATGCAGTGTTCGGCGGCATTTATTGCTGCTTGCAAGATCCGCAGCGCCTTTTCATTTCACACTGCACGCTTGGCAATCGTCTGAATGTTACTGTACTCCCGGACCATCAACAGCAATTGGATGCCCGCCCCTCGATAAAGCGTCTCAATTCACTGCCTCGGCAAGGTATTCACCGTTTGCGTCGTGCCGGCTTGGGAAGTGAACTGCTCGATCTTCGGGAATACCAAGATGGCGACCCTCCTAAGTCCATCGCCTGGAAGGTTTCTGCTCGTCGAGATCGCTTGATGACGCGTCAATATGAGTCCGAGGTTCCGGTCCGTGTCCATGTGATACTTGATAGTTGCCCATCATTACGATTAGGTGGCTTTGGTTTTCGCATGCAAGATCAACTGGATTATGTTGGTACGAGCGTAGCCAAAGCGGCAATCGCTGCCGGCGATGCAATTGGTTTAAGCATTGTTGACGTCGACAGCGTGCAACGAACTTCCTGCGCGTTTGGCGAGAAGACTTTTTACCGATTTGCTCAGCTCGTAGCTGAGAACTCTAGCCTGCCAGCTGCAGGGCCAGCAGATCTTCGCGTCCTTATAGACCGTTGCTTAACAATTGCTCAATTATGGCACCCTGAACTTCTCGAGCGCGGGGTCAACATCCGTCCCTGGAGACTATTCCCTCTTAACCTCAAAAAGGCGTCACAGCTAAGGGCTAGACGTAGGCTCGCAAACGTCTTCGGGGAACAGTTCCGCCTGAGTCCGCTTGAGGTTGGTGAGCTAGTATACAACGACGCAAAGTTTGCTGTGCTAGCTCAGCGTTGGCTGCACGACTGCGGACACGGTTGGCTTCCACCAGTCGTCAGTTCGATGGGTGCCTGGATGAATCTGACACCTTCTTCCAATATGAGGGAACTTGCGAATGAGCTAACCTTACTCGTCAGTCGCGCTCAGGACAACGAAGTATTTGTTATCCTATGCAACTTACTGAATTACGCAGGCCGAGGCACGTCGGAAAGTTGGTCTCATTTTTTAACTACGATCAAACATGCCCGGGCAAATCACCATCGAGTCGTAGTTGTATGTCCTACGCCACATTTGCGACGATTCCGCCCAACTCCAGAAGCAAATCGTTCGCCGACCGCCGAGGACGTCCGTCGCCAGACTTTGGAAATGCGTTTTGACCACCTCGCAGCAACGGCCAGCCGACAAGTGCGGAAGCAAGGTGGAACCTTGGTTTTCAGTGGCGACAGGCAAGTCGCCTCCATCATCATGCAACAGGCAGAACTAGCGGGCAGCGGGCGTCTTACGGCCTCGCGTTAATAACATGAATCAACCATGCCGGTTAACTGACAATCCACATTATGTGCGGGCAAAACACGCAGGCTTTTTCTGGGCAACGAGCCTGGTAGTAATGTGGCTTGTATTTTTACCGTCACAAATCGTGGCAAAATCCATCTTTTGTGCCTTGATAGCGCTAACTATCTGGAGAATCAATAGTTTCTGGTTGCTTATGTTCTTGATATTTCAACTACTTGTCTTCGAACCACCTATACACCTTGTCAATGGTGGTTCCACTAGTGTCAGCCTGTCGAGTGTGTTTATTGGTGCCTGGTGTGTATACCTGCTTGTTCTTTGTGACCGATTTCGGGCCGTAAGTAACAAGGGTGAAGAAGGAATGAGGATCAATGCATGTTGGCAAACAATGGGCTGGCTCCGCACTAACTTCCAATCGCTAAGTATGGAAATTGCCAGCGACGGATGGAATTGGATTAAATCTCATCGTGACGTGGGAATCACTTTTATCAGTACGGCCACTGTGGCAATTATCGCCAAAATAGTTTTTGAGCTCGTGCCTAATTCGACGCTATCAGCAAGTCGAATAGGAATGCGTGAATCGGAACTGAAGGTGATCGTACTTTGGTTCACACTTAGCGCAGGACTGGCTGCAGCGGCTGCCTTAGTCACTGAATTCCGTTGGCGCAAGAGATCACCGGCCGTATGTCGACTTTTCTTACGTAGTGGACTTGCCAGTCAACTAGATTCCGAAATCAAAGCCATCCACCGACATAAAAGAAAGTAGATCAACCGTAGAGGCAAAGTCAAAACTCAATAATGTGGCGAAGATCACGATAGCGCGTGTGATCGTCACCCAGATATGCGGGTGACAGGCCGAGAATCATTTGCATATTCAGGTCGCGAAGGACTTCAGCCAACGCCCAGTATGTACGCTCGGACGCACATTTTGCACGAATCCCTCCCGCTGAATCGTAAAGCCTGCAATCCCGACGTTCCGATTAATCGGATTCTGCGGGTTCTAGTCATGCCGTCGAATTCGCCAGCATTTTTCATTACCTAATGCTTATTGCATCCAGTTTCACTGATGAATGAGAGGCCATAATTGCTGGGCTGAGCTGAAATAGTCTAAAAAACTACCGCTTCCACTGGCGACTGCGAGCCGAAATGCAGGTCTGCGTGCCAGGCAAATCTTCCTAATGCGTGTAGAGCAAAAGCCTCGGAGAGATTAGGAAATCCATTTAGTGCATCAGGATAGGTACACCTTTATGTCAACAACCATTGAGAATCGCCAGCAACAAGAAACAACCGAACGCCTGCTTCAGATCCTAACCGATGAGCATGCCAGCCTAAAGGAAGCTCTCGCAGGCGTACAATCAGACTTGGTTGGTACCGTAAGGCACAATAACGAAAACTACCATCGTTTCGAACTTATCAATAGTAATTGTCAAGACCTGAGCCGCGGTTCACAAGAGCTCGCTGTCGAATCGACCGGTTTACAAAACGCAATTGCGGCATCCCACCAAGTTGTGGCGGAAATGGAAGGCCGTCTGAACAAGATTCATCAAGTGGTTGGAATGATCGAAGACATATCGGATCAAACCAAGCTATTGGCTCTCAATGCAACCATCGAAGCCGCGCGGGCAGGCGAGGCAGGTAAGGGATTTGCGGTTGTCGCTCACGAAGTAAAAGAACTTTCCCATGAAACGTTTCGTGCAGTATCTCAGATAAGAAACTCGGTTCACGAATTATCAGAGTCTGCCAAAAAGTCAGCGTCCGAGCTACAAAACTTGGAGGGTCGGGCCGCATCGATGAGGGAAGTAATTTCTGATTATGTCCGGCAGATCGAACAGACAAATGATCTTAATGGAGAGACACTTAAAGCATCGGAATCTGCCAAGAGCCAGGTGTTCATGACGTTGGCAAAGATTGACCACATCCTATGGAAGGTCAATTCGTACTTAAGCGTGCTCAATGGTAGCCCTTCTTTTTCGTTTGTCGGTTCTCACGATTGCAGGTTGGGCAAATGGTATTTTGAAGGTGAGGGTCGTAAAGCCTATTGCACTACAACTGGCTACAAGGAACTTGAAAGACCGCATGACCAAGTACACCAGGCCACCCATAAGATCTTTGCGGAGTTAAATCAAAGAGGAGTCGATGCAGGAAATATTGAAACCATCGCTCAGGCTCTGGCCGATATGGAATTAGCCAGCCAGCGTGTTTTCCAGGCGCTGGATCGGATGCTTTGATTCGGACCTGCCCTAAAATGCGCGGCCTTGATCCATTTTGCAGTGGCCTTGTGCAAGATTACTTTTTCGCTGAGAATATCGAAATTCTGCTGTCGTTCGCACCACTGCAAATTCAGCGGGAAAGACTAGTCAAATACTCGATGACTTGTTTTTTTGTCTGCTTCGAGCGACGAGACTGATAACTCGGAGGGTATCCGAATGGTTAGGAAGCTGATTCGAAATCAGTCGCAGGCTTGCCTGTTGCGGGTTCGAGTCCCGTGCCCTCCGCTCTTGCAGCAAATTGCATAGAGCAAATGAGAACCGCATATCCTCTGGATCATGCGGTTTTTTTTTGTTTCCTTGATGGAAGTTCTGTTCACGGGTCACTGACATGTAGCGCTGAGTTGCAGCTGTTTCATTCTCCAAAAATTATTTGCATGAAATTCAAGGCGATCTGTCCAAGATCTGCCAGCGTTTGAGGAATGAATCAATGGGGTGAGCCGCTGCAGATTTCTGGAATCTGGGAGGAGAACTTGTGGTTCGAATTGCGGAGAGACTAAAGGAGCATCATCTTGTCTCATCACACTTTGCAACGTTCTACCCCTTACGGGCTCGCTTATTACACCGTCTGTGCCAGCATTTCGATGTTGTTATTGGCTAAGCTCCTAATAGTACCCCTTTTTCTATGCTTGTTGATTAGTCCATTCCCTTTCGATCACTTTGTTCAGTCGGCTAACAATACCGCTATATGGATGAGCAATTTCTTATTACTCATTGGCATATTGCTTGGATTTGCAAACCGAAAGGTCTTTGCTTTTGATTTTCTCTTGACGATCGCAGCATTTACGATGCTTCCCTCTTGTTTGGCGGGCATACTAGTATTCCTGACATGCTAGCTTTTCTCGGGAGCTGAACTTACTTCGCGCACGGCGTCTAGATGCTCGCGCCAACTTAGCCTTCTGGCACCTAAGGTTTGTTTGCCGGAAAGCCAACGATGCGACGCATTTTGCCACTAGGAGAAAACTCAAACAAATTGTTGCCCTGCATTACAACCTGTTCTCCCAGATATGCAGCCCACGGCGAGAGAAAGAAATTCTGAGTTCTAGCTGGCGCATGAGTGGCTCGTAACTCAACGCCAGGAAAGTGCACAGCACAAGCATTGACATGACCAACCAAGTCTTCCAATTCAAGGGTACAGCCGTATTGATCCGCAAACGTAACGTTTGCATCACAGGTACTAGCCAAAATCTGCTGGCGAGCTTCAACTTCAGCCTGCGACCAAGCTCGGTAATAGTCATCTATCAGCTGGGGCGCCGACGCAAAATAATCTTCCGGTACCAAATTGGCAAACAACGCCAATTGATAGCGCCAACCTGAAATGTGCTGATCCCTGATTGATTCAGTTGCAACATGGTGTTCGAGGCACACAATCGTGCCCTCAGGAATACTCGTAAGCTGGATAATGATGCGCGAGCCCTCTATGGCTATGCTTTTCGCGGCATCTTCATAACCAAAACTCAAAACTAATCGTTCCGGAGATTGCAACTCCAACACTTCGCCGGAAGCAGATTGCCCGTTGGGATAGCATATTAGATATTTTGAACCAATTTCTGGGTGAATGTACGACCCTGCCCCCCACCATCGCTGCCAACGCTCCGAGTCTGTAAAGTATTGGAAAACGAGTTCAATTGGCGCTGCTATTAGCACGCTACGTTTGACCATCCAAGGTAAACTATCTGGCATCGAATCTCTCATGTGCTTCCCCTCATGAATTGCTTCAGCGAACCTGCTAGTCACGACAGGGACGCGGATATTTTCCAACTGAACAGGATATAAGCCTCTTCCTCGCTGTCGATCGCTGTCGATCGCTGTCGATCGCTGTCGCCAAAACGCCTTCTCATTTCCTGAGTTGGGAAGGTAATTTGCTGAACAAGTAACGATCACTCTAATTTGGCTGCACAACCCTTTAGTCTCCAACCTTGGCCATTATTTTAGTCGGTACTAAACCGTCAAATCAAAGGGCAATGTGACCATCCTTTCGAGCCAACAATATTCGTTGTTTTAGCCCAGAAGTCGTACTCAATTGGTTTCCAGTAGGATTTCAGCAGGATAGGCTTTCAGTAGGACAGGCTTCTAGTAGGAATTCAGTAGGATATGATTCTAGTAGGCTTTCAGTAGGACATGATTCTAGTAGGCTTTCAGTAGGACAGGCTTCTAGCCTGTCATCCTAAAACAAACTTGATCCCTACCCCTACTATTACCAATGAGACTCCAAACAATGAACGACTGCAAACCCTGAGGCCAACGCCCCGGGCAATTTGACAGTGCTTTTCGCACTTAAGGAAAACCTACCAGCGGTTTCAGCGATTCTTTATCGCGTTTTTCATTCTACCGGTCCGATTTCTCGCGAGCTTCACATTCTGCGATAGCCTGCAGGCGGCTCAGTGCATCACTCCAAAGGCTATCCAACCAGCTTCGCACAGGCATGAGTGCAACAAAATTGATCGAATAGATACGTTGACGACCTGAACGTCGGGCGACGACCAGGCCAGCTAATTCCAATTGTCGCAAGTGCTGTGAAATGGCCCCAAAAGTAACATCTTTTTGAGTGCGATGGATTTCACCCGCACTCATTTCACCTTCAGCCAGCGTGCTTAAAATCTGTCGACGTCGGGCGTCGGACAGTATAGAAAAAACGTCGATCATATCGTCATTTTAGATTATACTAAAACAATGGCAAGTCAAGTGCGCCACATCCTGGACTATTCGGTCGACTGGAAGAAAACATTCACCGTGTGCGAATGATCAACATTCGGTGACGTTGACGGCCAAGCCTCCACGGGAGGTTTCCTTGTACTTGGTTGACATGTCCGCTCCTGTACGCCGCATGGTTGCGATGACCTTATCTAAGGAAACCTTATGTACACCGTCTCCTCGCAGTGCAAGTCGTGCCGAATTGATCGCCTTAACCGCTCCCATGGCATTGCGTTCAATACAAGGCACTTGAACTAGACCACCGATCGGATCACAAGTTAGGCCGAGGTTATGCTCCATACCTATCTCAGCCGCTTGCTCGACTTGGGCGACACTTCCGCCTAAAACTTCCGTTAGCGCGCCGGCTGCCATCGAACAAGCGACACCTACCTCGCCCTGGCAACCGACTTCCGCGCCAGAAATAGATGCATTCAATTTGTATAGAATGCCAATGGCCCCCGCCGTCAGCAAGAATCGCACGATCCCATCTGGATTGGCCCCAGGAACAAAGCGATCGTAGTAATGCATGACGGCAGGCACAATTCCAGCTGCACCATTCGTGGGTGCCGTTACGACTCGCCCACAAGCTGCATTCTCTTCATTGACAGCCAAGGCATAAAGGTTCACCCAATCCAAGATTGTTAGCGGGTCGCGAAGATTTGCTTCTGGTCGTTGAGTCAAACTACGGTAAATGGCGGCAGCTCTTCGTCGAACTTGTAGACCACCCGGCAGAGTTCCCTCTCGAGAACATCCACGGGACACACAATCTTGCATGACATTCCATAAATGAACCAGCTGCGCACGCACTTCAACTTCGGAGCGTCGCCTGAGTTCATTTTGCATCACGATGTCGCTAATAGCGCAAGATTCGTCTCGACACATTGCAACGAGTTCTGTGGCAGTCCGAAATGAAAAGGGTACTTCAATTGGATCCGCAACTAACTTATCTCCTGCAGCCTGCTCTTCGGACACAACGAATCCACCACCAATCGAATAATAGATGCGACTCAAAAGTGGCTGCTCCTCCAATCCTAGCAGCGTAAATCGCATTCCATTGGGATGATACGGAAGTCTCTCACGACGACGAAATTCGATATCGCGCTCGGAATGGAACTCAATAGAAAATTGATTTAGCAAACGCACTTTTCGTTGCTGATCAATGACCAGCAATTGGTCGTCCATGGAATCAGGATTAATCAATTCCGGTTGCTGGCCACTTAGTCCAAGTACAATTGCGCGATCCGTTCCGTGGCCTTTCCCGGTGAGCGCTAGTGATCCATAAAGCACCACATGCACGCGAATTGCCTGAGGCAACAATCCTAGCTTCAAAGCTTCCTGCAAGAATAAGCGAACCGCCCGCATTGGACCAACACTATGGGAACTCGAAGGTCCAATCCCGACAGAAAATAGCTCAAATACACTGATCATAAAGGTCACCGCATTTGACTAGCCAAATACTCACTGAGAATCCTCAGATTGCTTGCAAACACACGGCTTTCAATAATCGGCTGAGCTACTTCATCCCCTTTTAGTTTCCCCTGTGTAACCCAGGCGCCCCGGACGTCCAAAGTCCTCACCGCAGCAGCTGCCGCAGATGCCAAACGTAAACTTTTCTTGGGTGCTTTTGCGATCACCGGTAGCTCTACCGGTAGAGGTTTTTTAATAGCCTTTTCGAATTCCGACCGGATTTGCTCGAACTTCGAATCCACTAAGAAGCTGTAGTGAGTCGGCATATCATCGTGGGAATAGGTCAACTGATAATCTTTGGTGAAAAATAATGGCCGATTAGTATTAAGCTCATAAAATCTAGCCACTTTACCAGATACTTGCGGACAACTCTCATAGTAGTCAAGGGCAGGTGCAATAGGTGTTAGATATTTGTCATCCAAAGTGTAGCGGTAGACTAATATCAATGTTCTTAAGACTCGTTGCGATTCACCGCCGGTGATAGCTGGAGGTTCAAACTTCCTCGCCCAGCAAGGGTGCATATCAAAGTCATACTGTTGCGCCCAGCCTGGCTGCGGAGCAGGTAGTTGCGCGGCAATTAAAAATTCACCGCCTCGACGGGCTGCCTGAAGGTAATCTTCTTCGTTGTATATCGCATGCGCTTCAAGCATCGTTTCGATTAGATCGCTAATCGTGCCGTCGTTGAGCGTATAGAAATCTGAATACTTAACTTCTGGAAATTCTCGCGACCACTGCGCTGGAAAATTTGCTTGCACATTTTGAAGCTCTGACGACTCGTGCGGCGCACTGTAACGTTGCGGCCACGCACCATTGGAATACTGAGCATCTAACACGCCTTTCAAAGCATACAGAACGGCGCTGTGAAGTCGTTCATTTTCAAAATTCAATTCACGATCCAACTGCTGTAAAAAGCGAATTGCGGATTGTGTTTTGTTATCGTCAAAGGTAGTCGTATTGCGACGTTTGCCAACTTCGCCACCATCCACTCGGTACGCGTACAGAGCGCGATCGTTAGCAGCAAATTCAATACGGTCATCCCAGCCACCTGACTGCAACTGCCCACGAATCAAAGCGTCCGCAGTGGCCAATGCTGCCTCAAGCAAATCGAATCTTCTGGTCAACTGATAGGCCTGCAGGTACGCGAGCCCGACGGCTGGCGTACCAGGAGGTTCCAGCCAGGCGGTTGATTTCCCTACAACAGACTCACCTTCTCCACGACTCAGATCGCTACTCCAGCGATAGACATATGCGCCTTCGGTGGAAACTGATTTTGAAAAGAACTCGACGGCTTTTTGCAAGGCCTGCTCCACTTGAGCCACAGTTGGGCTTGCACTCTCATCCTGAGCAAATGAGACATTGGTAATGCAAAGGGCCATCCAACCCATGAGGGAAGCGTAGATTCGAGTTTTCATTTTGCACTTGAGTGAAACAGCAATAGACATGAACAACTAGTTTAAGCAGCCACTTATTTACTTGCGTTAACCGAACACAAGGTAATCTGTAGCGTAAGTTCGGTATCGATATTACCCGATTGGTAACAGTTTACCATAGTTACAGCTGGGTTAGCCTTTATGGCCGAATTCGTGACGCATCTGACGCGAACTAATGAAAAACGGTTGCCAGATAAGTGATCTGACAACCGTTCAAATAATAGTTCTAAGTGAAGGTCAGGAGGATAGCTTGCCTACGCGTTTCCCCTCGGTACTTAGAAGTTATAAAGCGCTCCGAAATTGAAACCGTGCAGTATTAAGCAATCGTCATCGTAGTAGTTATTGATGGCTGCATAATTCGCGAACGTGTCGCGAACGTTACCCACACTTGTAGCTACTCCCGAAAGGAATAGGGCTCGGTAGCCAACATTGGCTGTCCATTTATTGGTTACCCGGACCCCCAAGCCTGTCCCTAGCTCACCCATAAAGGCGACTCGAGTCTTGGACGTATCGAAGGAGTAATCTTGTCCGTTTGTCGTATTAACGGGTGTTCGCGTATCGTCCAAATAAGCGTTTTGGAAATTGGTGCTGATGCTCGACATGAAGCTAGACTGATTTCCAAAAATCCCGCCTTTGACTGACGAGTACAAGTTGAATCGCTTACCAACACAATAATTGATTTGGTTACCCAGCTGAAAGCCTACCAAGTTGTTGGTGGTGTTCACGAGATAATACAAATCGTCCGTACCTCGATTCAAATTAGCATCTGAGAGGCTGGCTGCGTATTGAAGGTGATCAGTGAAGCGGAGGTAGCGGATCCCAGCTAGCCAGGTTACGTTACAGCGGCTTCCACAGGCCGCAGGTGTCAAACAACAGGGCCCAGTTGCGTATCGAGATGGACCACAGCTGGTAGCGCATGGAGCACAAGCTGAAGTTCCGCATCCAGAGGAACAGGCTCCGCATCCAGCACCGCCACAATACCCACAACCTCCTCCCTGACGTCCGAACATGGATCCGGAAACAGGCAGGTTAAATGTACGCGAAGCGCCGCCAATTGCGAAGCCAAGCAAATTGACTTCCACGTTATGAAACTGGTAGCTACGTTCGATGCTGTGCATTACTGAATTGTCGAACCAATCGTAAACGGCGTACGGATCGACTGGACCTGTACTCGGATTGTCCGGCATCGTCATATATGCAAACGGAATGCGAGAACGATAGGATCCCGGCGTTGTTGCATTGGTGACCATGCGTTCGACTGTTGGAGGAAAGATCCCCCAGTAGGTAGCCGCCAAGGCGTATTTGCCGCAGCGAAAGTAACGTCCCAGCGTTGTTTCAAAACCAGGTGCAACCGTAGATTGCGCGTCCCCAGTAGTTAGCACATCTGGTGCGTAGGTTGCATCTGAAAAACTCAGTCCCCGGCTGTGATCGTCGATGCGATTGAACAACAACACGCCGCCACCACCAAACCAGTTCATGGGTTTAGCAGCAACTGCTCCTGTGTAGGCACAGGGGGCCTGTGTGTAAACGGCATTGGCTTGAAAGGCCATCGGTGGCGAGGCTGCTGGGGCTATCATGGATTGATATCCATAATTGGCCGCGGGCATGGGTTGGAAACCAGTAGCGGACTGGCAACTTTGACAACCCGGTGCGGCATACCCGGAATCAGCTGGCACGGGCTGAAGGCTCGGCGCCGACTGCTGGTATTGCGCTTGGGGGGCGACTTGATAAGCCTCAGCGGCTGGAACCTGCGAGTAAATCGGCCCCGGTACCATTTGCTGTTGCGCAACGGTTTGATACACGGTGGACTGCGCAGGATTTGGGTAGTAGCCCTGTCCAGGGACCTGCGGCAAGTTTTGTAATATGCTTTGACTTTGAGGAGCTACTGGGTAAGAGCTTGCCCCCAATGTGTTCATTGAAGTGTATTGGCCCAGCGATATGCCTGGGGCGGTAATCCCCAACGCAAGTGCTAAGCCATGAAACCATGTTCTTCTCACAACTTTCCTCCTTGAAAACTAGTCCATCCATGTTTAGCGAGCTTCACTGACAATAGGAATCAGTTCTTTGGAGCGCCTCTGGGACGCCGTACTCGCGTTGTGGCTAATCGGTCGTGTGGTGAAGTCCTGACGGTCAATCAGAATACCGCACGGCAATCAGCCTTCCCGAGAAAAAATCTCGGAGCGTAGGCAATGAGCCATAAGCGATTGCGTAATGGCACGTCTTTGCAATCGACAATCTCAATAGCTGGAGCAAAACCAGAACAGCTCAAGTACTATCAATAACCTAAATCGATTGAGAATAATCCATACGTTTATTCTTAGGCCGCAAAACCGTTAGAGACTAACACCTGCGTCGTAGGCAAGCCGTCGGAAAAAAAAAGACATTACCTGACACAGCAGGATGCTACCTTTTGACACCAATATGAAGCGCCCGTGGGCAGGTAGAATCAGAGGCACGCGACGGGGAGGGCAATCCTCAGCCCTCTCCGTCGCATTGCTTGCAAATCGCTCACATGGGAGAACCGTGTTCTGGCGAAGATTAACTAAGCAGTTAAAATCTCGAAGATTAAATACCTGACATCGCCTACGGCACTAGTTGATTTGAATAGTTGAAGCTGACGGTCCAGGCGTTATTACCGGGCTTGCATTGACACCATCAATCATTCGAAAACTGAGATCTAACTTGAGCTCCCGATCATCAAAATCAGTTTTGACAGTAATATAATCGTTGATTTCTTGATTGAGGGACCTCGTTGGTTCAAGAATCAAGTTAACAATGTGAACCAATTTGGCGTCTTCCGAGGCTTCGTACTGGATATCTGCAATCCCGCTTTGAATATCTAGAATCTTGAATGGCTTGGTTCCTTTGATAACCAGTCTTTGGTTCACAGCATCGCCGGTGTGAACATCACCAAGTGCAAATTTTGGTGGGCTGACCTGCAGAGCCGACGTAACATTGGCCGCGACACGAATGGGAAATGTCGTAAGCCGCCGATCATTGGTTTGGATTAGTAATTCCCGTTGGAAGGCTCCCAATGGGGCGTCATCAGCCAGTTCTGCGATCAACTTATACTGAACTCTTCCGTTTCCACGCGTCGATTCTTCGATCTGGGCTGATAAAAATTCAGGAGTCTCCTGTATTCCGCTAATTGCCCAATCGCTTCGTCCCGCATAATCGATATTGATCTCGAGGGTCTTTCCAGCTCCCTCGGTGACCTCGCCAAAGTTAATTTCACCTGGGTTCGTAACGATATCGCTGCGAATGTATCCTTTAACATTCAGCTGCAATTCTGTGAAAAACGGTTTGTCGATGGACACCGTCAAGGTTGCCTTTCGATCTCCTAAAAATGTCCCCGTATTGAATCTGGCCAAGATCGTGCCAGTTTCACCTGGTTTGATCCACTCGGTCTCAACTATCGGTGTCGTACAACCACAACTAGCGCGCACGCTTCTCACGTGGATATCCGACGATAATGGGTTGGTTAATTCAAATCGATGTTCTGTACTGGCAGCGCGAGCCACAGTTCCAAAACTGTGCATGCGTTGCTCCGGCGGAATTAGTTGCCGCAGCCAGTCCTGCGACTGGACATTTTGGGAAAAACATAGCGGGGCCAGGGCCGTGACCAGCGCACAGGCGGGAAGGAAAGGACGCATTGTTCAAACTCCACGGAAAATGGGTGTTCGCTGTCCATATTTTGTGTAGAGGATCTGGGCGGGAATCGTTGGAGCGACCGACCAGAAGAAGTCAAGGAACAGCAGGGATTCTCCCCGCTATCCTTTATCTTAGAGATTTCGAGCGGAAATCCAAGGATTTTGCATTTAATATTCAAGACCAGAGGGCTAACAAGTCATGAACGATGCAAGGAGCAAAATGAAAAAAAGCGGTCAGTTTTGCCTCCCTGGCAAACTGACCGCCTTTCGCTTAACTCCACCAGATCTGTATCCGGACGGGGTGGAAGGTGTCCCGATCCGAATCGACGAGCCAAACCGTGCAGGTGAGATATTTAGCTTGGCTCGCGACGAATTGGGGGTCTGATCCTAGCAACCGCAGCCGCTATCGCAGCCACCGTCACATCCAGCTTCACAACCAGAATTGCATCCGCAACCAGCGTCACAACCGCAAGCAGCTGCACAGCCAGAATTGCAACCTAGGACTCCTCGGAGCAGACCTAGACCGAACAATCCACCTCGACCGAAAATTCGACCGCGAGCTCCGTTGCCGTTTCCACAGCCACAGCCACAGCCAACTTCTACTGGAACTTGTTCGCATACAACTCGAGGAACACAAACCGTTACTTCATAAGGAACGCAAACTGGAACTCGCTTGCAGACCTTGATCGTCTTTTGCTCGCAGACAGGTACACATACTGTGTATGGAACTTGCTTGCAAACATTTTCACAAGTCCAGTTGCATACGGTGTAGTTGTACGTTTGAGTGCGGCATTCAGGAACCATCTTGCAAGTTGTGCAAGTTACGTTCTTTGTGCAAGGCTCGCAAACCCAGTTGCAAACTGTGTAATTGCAAGTCTTGGTTCGGCATTCAGGAACCATTTTGCAAGTTGTGTAAGTGCAAGTCTTTTGACGGCACTCAGGAACCATTTTGCAGGTAGTGTAATTGCAAGTCTTTTGACGGCACTCTGGAACCATCTTGCATGTGCGGTAGGTAACTACCTTGCTACGTGGTTCGCAAACTGTTCGGCAAACATTGTATGTGCAAGTCTTTTGACGGCACTCTGGAACCATCTTGCAAGTGGTATGTGTAACTTCCTTCGTTCGGCACTCAGGAACCATCTTGCAAACGGTATAGGGTACTGTTTCGCGAACGCATTCACGTTCGTATCGAACACAGTTAATTTCTTTAGTTTCGCAACTCGGTACCCAAACTCGCTTGCAAATTTGCTTCGGTGGGCACTGAACGCATTCAACATGGCAAGAACCTGGGCAGTAAACGTTGCGACATTGGGACGCATCCCATGTCCAACGACCTGGCTCACGCACAGTTCGGCGAACTGTTTGGCCCGGTACTTCCTCTGTGACGTTTTGCCAGCTACCGTTATCAACCGTTACTGTCCTGGTGAAATTGACAGGTTTGGTGATTTGGCGAACTACTTCTCGAGTGCGGGTCTCTTGTTGAGGAACCATCACCGTGTAGTTCACTGTGTGCGTATGATTTTCGTATACAGGCTTCATAACTGTATAGTTGATCACTCGCTCACGAGTCTCAACAACCGGTCGAGACACAGTGTAGTTAACTACCTTTTCGTGTGTTTCGTACACCGGATTCATGACCGTGTAGTTAATCACACGTGAGTGAGTCTCGTACACAGGCTTCATGACAGTGTAGTTGATAACTCGATTGTGAGTTTCATACACAGGTTTCATGACGGTGTAGTTGATTTCGCGTGTACGAGTTTCATACACTGGACGTCGTACGTTGTACGTTACTTGTCGTGTGTGTGTCTCGTATACAGGCTTCATCACGGTATAGTTGCGGGTCGCCGTTCGAGTCTCGTAGTTCGGCTTGCGAACAACTTGATTTACCGTTCGGTAACGTGTTTCACGCTGCATGCGTGTAACATTCACAACTTTGTCTTCGGACACCGTTTGGTATTCGGTGCGGGTACGTTGCTCGGTCTTTTGTTCGTAGACCACGCGTCGCACGTTTTTCATGACAGTGTGTGTCGCAGGTGCAGACGAGCACCCTACACTGCCACAGCAATTTTCATAGCTAATCGCTCCGCAATATGCGGCGTTAGCTTTGCCACTCATGGCCGCCAACAGGGCAACCAGAACTGGCACAACGAACAGCCTTCTCATTTTCCCGTTCTCCTTAGAAAACTAAACATTGACTGGATATATCTGGTGGGCGCCAGTTCGCCCAAGGTGTTAAGCAGGCATCTTAGGGGCTATGCTCTGTCGTTAGCCGTCACAAATGTGGTTACACTTAACCAACCGCGTCGTTCCTCCCGAACTCTAACGGTCAACTAGAAACCACTGACTAACTAAGCTAGAGAATTAGCCCAGAATCTGCTCTTTGCACGAGATACATCGACAACTGAAAAAGAATGGACCAGGCAAACAGGTGCGTCCTGATAAAATGGAACATTTACGACAACTAAGCCTGCCGTTGAATCTGTTCGTATTGGCTTTGCCGATGGCGTAAGGTGTGACGAACATGAAAGAGAAATCTGAAAGAAATGATCCGGATTCAGTCAAGATGGAAGTAAAAGCGCCCGTCGACCTTCCTTCCGTTCGTTCCGGTACCATCCCACCTGCGACCGCCAACCGCCTAGGGTTGTACTTGCGGGAGCTACAGCAGTTTCAACGATCCGGCGTAAAAACAATCAAAAGCACGTCCTTGGGGAACCGGCTCGGGCTAAGCGATTCGCAGATTCGGCGCGATTTGGCTCTGTTTGGTGAATTTGGAAAACGAGGTGTTGGATACGATGTTTCCGGACTGGTTGGGGCCCTCCGTCAAGCTTTAGGTACCGATGGAAAATGGAACGCCATCCTCATAGGACTGGGGAACCTAGGCAACGCCTTACTTCGTTATCGCGGTTTCAACCAACAAGGATTCGTACTGCAAGCCGTATTTGATGTGGACCAAAATAAGGTCAATCGAGAAATCGATGGAATTCCTATTTACGCTATCAGTGAGCTCGAGAAACGCGTCCCAAGCATGGGTGTCCAGCTAGCAATCTTGGCCGTCCCCGCAAGCGAGGCTCAGAATCTAGTGAACCGACTCGCCCTATTGGGAGTCCTCGGAGTACTCAATTTCGCCCCCATTGGCCTTTCCCCCCCCACAGGAATCCAGACCGTGGACGTAGACCTGGCCGTTGAGCTGCAAAGATTGGTATTCGCGGTTGTCAATTCGAACCGCTGAGTGTACATTTTTCTGCAATTCGAGCACGTAAGTATCCGATGATGCTTTGACTCGTTTGGATTGCCGGGTGGTGTAATGGTAACACTACTGATTTTGGTTCAGTCATTCATGGTTCGAGTCCATGCCCGGTAGCTTTTTCTTCACAACCCCACCCTTTGAGGGATCCACTTGAGCGATCACATTCATCCTACTCGGATGGCTCAATAGGCATTCGGTAACTTCAACTCTAGAAGTGACCAACGCATTCTCGAAGTAGGGCTCCGTTTTGTCCCTCTCAAGCCACACTTGAATGCGAGACCTTGAGCGCAAACCGACTGGCGCGGCCTCACCACGTCACCCCCGTCGTCAGTCTTTAAGTCCGATTTCTTTTCCCAAAGAATGATCCAACGAGTCATCTAGCCTGGGCATTCAACCACCAAACTGCAGCCCATGGTGCTAAAAAGTCGACCAAGTCGCCAAATCTAGCAAATCCCGACGAAATCTTTGTCACATCCGCAGTCAAAATACGCATTTACCCACATGGAAGCGATGTGCTTAGACTTCAAACCTTTACTTTCGAGAATTTGCAATGAGCGGGGTCAAAGATGATTTTTAAAGTTAATCAACTCGTTGGAGGCTGCGGACTGTTGGTGTCGATTTGTCTGTCAACCCCCGCATTAGCAGATTTCATTATCATTAATAACCCAGGTTTCGAGAACCCAATCCTTAGTGACGGACTGACAAGCGGAACCTCAACACCGAGTTGGAGCCGAATTGGAGCTGCTACTTTTTTGAATCCTTCAACCTCGCATTTTGTTGGAGGACTGGCCAGTGAGGGCAGCAATGTTGCCACGCTAAGCGCCGCTGGGAGTGGCCAGTCAATTTCTCAAGACCTAGCAAGTACAACCTTGCAGTATGGAACATACACGTTTGAATTTGATGTCGGAGACAGGCTCGATCAAACTTTTCATAACGTTAATTTCAATTTCTTAGTAAATTCAACCACCATTATTCCATCTTCGTCTTTTATTGCCCCCACCGTTCCTGATGGAGAGTTTATAACCTGGACATTCAACTATCAGATCCTTGACTCGGGAGTTTTTTCTGGACTCATTGGGGATCCAACACGTATTCGTTTTACTGCGTTTGGATCATCAGGAGGTTTTTCCATCGATAACGTACGTGGCAGTTTCACTGCCGTACCGGAGCCCACGTCATTTGTCGCAATCTGGTCCGTGCTCGTTTTTGTTAGAACGAGGCGAAGATTTCGAGTGAATTGAACGAAACTGAAGGTGCAGACTTTTGGTTGGTCGCATTGAGAATGTTCGGCTAGTATTTTCGTTTTTCGACCTGCAGTTCTATATGCGGGGAAGACAGATTGCGAATGATCTACCGTAGAATTGCGTCCCTGAACTGTCGCCAGCCACGAGCCCCCAATGCCAGCAAATGCTCGACTGCGTTCAATTCGCTTATTGGTGCCAACTTGGATCGGTGTTGAGGCCTCTTATCTCGGACTCGGGTTGACAGGCTGGAAGCCTATCTTACTGAAATCCAGATCAATGATTGTTAGCGACTTCCAATGCTACACAACCGCTGCCCAAGTTATGCCAGAAGTTCGAGCTGCAACCATTAAGTCATAAGGCATTCAGCTTCAATTATGACAATTGACCATTTCTTCCACTGGTTTTTGCTTTCAGCTTATGGGGAGCCTAATTGGCCTTGGGTGGAAGCGTTCAGTTATCCTCTACCATCGTGGCGTTCGCGTGGTCGTTATTGTTAGGCAGCGGACTGCTCCCCGATGTTCTACGACTTGGTTCTAGTGACATCACTTCTCGTTTTGTTCTACCACATCGTCGCCTTGGATCGCTTGGCAATTGGTACGCTCTTGCTACAAGGGCGACTGATTTTCCTGGTTGCTTCCACGATCATTGTGCTGGTAACTCCCGAACTGATCTGCCGCGAAGAACGGTTTCTTGGTGACCACAATGGCAACGCGAATCG
>JAGQOY010000092.1 GCA_020427005.1 Planctomycetales bacterium | reverse complement strand
CTTTGGAAACTCTGCGGAAAGGTTCTCGACCTATTCAAGGAGCCCGAATGTAGAAACTACATCAAACACTGTGGCTATCGCTACACTTAGATGAAGTTTGCTCTAAAGAGCTGCCTTCGGAAGTAGCGGCTTTACTTTTTTCGCCTTGCCAGCATCTTACGAATTACACAGATTTCAACGCAGCCGCGGTTCGACTAGCCAGATGTATCTGTCTAAGGCAACCACCGGGTCTATACATTTCCTAGGTGGCGTTGGCTCGTCGCGAATTATGCTTCACGACCAAACGTGCAAAAAGAAAGCCCATTGCAAAATGCAATGGGCTTTCAAAAAAATGTCTGACTACAGGAACGTTTCAGATTAGATTCAAATTTTCCTTCTCGATGTTGACCCTCTCGGAATGGTTCTTAGTAATCAATTGAAATAACTTGCCCATCATTGCGACTACACAATCTTTGGAATGCACCCACTTGACCCCAGGGTACGCTATTGTTGTTTACATTCCCCCAGCTCGTTTGCGTATGATCAATTGTTTCTGCTAAAAAGTGAACTGATCCGTCTGCTAACGCGAACTGTGCTCCCCCAACGTGCCGACTCTTGAAGCTGTTACGCTTGACGTTGTCGCTAGCCACGATGGGAGGATTCATGCGAAATTCCCCTGCTCGAACCACAGACTCAGGAGCATCCGCTCTGGCAAGGCCACCGCGTGTTTGAATACTGCCGTACCACTTGGGATCCCACAAAAACCCACCGGTACCGTAGTTCTGCCCATTTCCTGAGAGAGCGACTTCGCCCACCAATAGGGTGTTGCTTGTACCGTCTACGATGTCGCCAAACTTGACGGACTTATCCTCTATCATCATCCCGTTCTTGCGTGGCTCAGGTTGGTTGTAATAGGCGCTTTGCACAAAGGCCCCGGCAACCCCAAGGTAGTTACTGGCAGCAAACCCTGGCTGGATCGGAATCGTATCAGGGCCAAGCCGAATGTGGGTCGGATCACCCGATGACGGACACAATTGCATTGGAAAAGTTTGATTGACGATCTGGTTGTTGGGTGCCTCCCACATGCCGCGACCATCAAAGGAAATCCTATTAAAGAGATTCCCTTGCTCGATAAACGGCAGAATCTGTGTTTGCCAACCCCAACCAGGTAATCTGTTGGCTCGGTCACCACGTCCAGACATGCGCGGATCGAAAAAAAGCCAACCAGGTGGAAACTTCTTGTGCGCACTGGCATAGTTATGCATGGCTAAGCCAATTTGCTTTAGGTTGTTGCTGCATTGCATACGGCGGGCTGCTTCTCGTGCCGCTTGTACGGCTGGCAACAACAAGCCGACAAGGATACCGATGATGGCTATAACCACCAATAATTCAACGAGAGTAAATCCAGATTTGCGAGCAGTTCTTGTCATAAAGGCTACCTTTAAAGAAATGGATGCAATACTGTCCTGGATATTCATGTGCAAAATGCATGCGTTTCTGAGCAATCACTTGCACGCAAGAATGCGGTGGATGTTAGGCCTCCCGAAGGCTCCAACACGACGCAATCAGTTATTGCGATCCGAACCGAAAAAAAACAAAACGGGTGGGAAGGCCATCAGCAACCCAAGCTAGAAAACATGTTCTCTGCTGGCCGGAAACTGTTTATTCAGGTGGGAGTTGAATGACACGTCCGGCATCCGACTTCAAGTCAAAGTCGTGGGTATTATTCCCGGAGGTCACTTCAACCTTAAGAGTTGATCTTTGGTTGTAGACGGCGGGAACCTTTTCAGGGGCTCCGCCACTTCCTGTTGCGTCCACATCACCGGTGCTAATTTCGACTCGGTTCTCGCCAATCCATGCGCCCTTCTCGTAGTCGTTAAACATCATTTCGTATTGGCCGTTCGCGTCAGTTCGACCATAAGAGGTAGTACCGCCACTGGTCGGAGAAAAAACTATAAACGCATTGGGTAGAACTTCTTCGTCTAACCTAACGGTACCGGTCACATACGAGAGGTTCTCGTTGCCGCCACATCCACTCAATAATCCGATCGCCGAAAGCAAGCCAATACAACTTAAGGAACAAAAACAGTTCACACGCAATACATTACGATTCCGCATACTCACTCCATCAGTTGATGACCCCTAACGCAACCCGCCCAAACGCAATTGTCCGCATAGGGTTGGAAAGAAATACTCGCATCACTCCAATCTGTTGGGTAGAGAAATCCTCCCCTGGATTTCCTTAGAATAGCAAATCCACAGCGCAAAAGCTTTCAAAAAAGATATCTGTGGCGGCAAATCTTAAGAAAAAGATCGCATTGAGCGCGACCTGAAAACCACCTCTTTAGAATTAGGTCCTGTCTTAAGAGGCCTGCTATAAAGTACTTCAACGCACGTCGGGAATTGATCGCATCTTCCACCCGGTGGCTTCAATTCTCCTTAGTTCTCCTTGAATGTCTTGGCCTTCGAAATACGAGAACCACCCTCGTAACCAGCGAGTTTCTCCTACAGGGCAGTCTTCAAACTTGGGGTCACAATGTAAACATGGACAGGGGGCATTTCCCCAAACTCGGTGAACTCGATCCCATGCGGAAATGACCCAATGACTCTTATCTGCGGAGCATGCCGTGGCATAACCATTTTCAAATTGCTTGTTGTCGTTGGTTTGTTCTTCAAAACCTGGCAGCCCTTTGAGCATGACGCAGTTCTGAACACGCAAATCGCGCAAAGCCTCTGAGGAGTCGTTGGTCAGCCACATTGATAGCTCCAAGTGATCCTGTCGGGGCATGGCCCAGGTCCCGAAGCCAATACCATTGGGAAGGCGGCGTTGCATTAAATAACTTCCGTCGCTACGCCGCTGCCACTCTGTTTGCTCCAACTGAATGCTCTTTTTCGTCCACACGGTATCGATATGAGTATGTGCAAGATACGTTAGACCCAGGTTCGACCAAATAGCTTCGGGTACATCTAGTACCGCATAGCCAATGTCATCCCAAGGACAAAATGCGCTAAGTTTCGTATCTCTCTGGGGATCGATCGCCCCTTCCAAAAAACCTATCCGAGGATGGCGGCCTCCGGGGTACGGCAAGACTAACAAACCTGCGGAAGCAGGCAAATACACTTTTTGGTCCACCGAAACCAACTCTATGCTGAGTTCTTCATTACTCAGGCCAGTAACTTGCTGCATTTCCATCTTCGAGTATTGGTGACGATGCATATTGGCCAGCCAATAACGAAGTTCCGCAGAATCCTCCGTACGGCGCAACTGACTGCCAGGTAATGATCCATTCGAATTCTGCCCGAATAAGCCTTCCCTGGAAACCAGTACTAGCAACAAGCATAACAAGAGTCTGTTTCGATCCATGGCATACTCGCAGTCAGTTTGAATAGGGAACTCAGCCGCACGTCCCAGTAGTTCAGAGGCAAGGTAGCTTGGGACTCGGAATGGTAAGGGAATCTTGTACTATCGAACCATGTCCAACATTGCACGCCCCATACTTTCGCCGATGCGGTAATACGTCTCCGCATTCGAATTCCAGTGGTAGGCTTGTTTCGAGGGGGACACTTCAGCCGGGCGAAAGAATCCGCGAGTACCGACAAAGCGCACGTTCTCGCGAAATTCGGGATACTGTGCAACCGCAGCCTGAGCTTTCATCAATGAAAGAGCGCGTGGATGAGTTTCGGACTCACCACTCATACCGGTCTCAGCTATTACGAACGGTAAGCCCGGCTGATTCAGGTCTCGCCGTAAGTCGCGAATAAGATGCGCCAGATTCGTTTCGTATGCATCATTAAATGCTTGATTGATGCGATCATTCCAGCCCTGATGCCAGCCAATGCCAGCCAGTTGTAAACGTCGGCCCTCAAATTCCGGGAATTCAGTTCCTGAATTCTCCATCAATTGACGAGTCTCCGTGACCAGCGATTGATAATATGTACCAGGAGCATCCCCGCCGGCCGAGGGTGGTCGGAAATCAACGGCCAAACTCTTTCCACCCCAAGCAAGCTTGATCAGCAAAACGGGTTCTTCAAAGTAGTCACCCACGATAACACCAAATCCAAGCTCTGGACCGATGCGATCGGCGCGGCCACCAAATCCTGGTGCCAATTTACCTTTGCGGCCAAGATAGTGAATCCACACGTCGCTTCGCTCTTTCCAACTTCCGTCAGCCCGCATAAGGTCAGCGAATTCCTTGACGCCCGAGTGGCGAGCCAAGTATTCAAGGCTTCCCTGTCCGCCATTTTTGGTTTCGTCTGCGGGAACGACTCCCGCACCCTCCATATTCGACTGACCCGCTAGCAGAAAGACCTTAACTGGCTTTTCATTTTCAGCGTTTACGATCGCATCCTGAGCAATCAAATTCCCTTCAAGAGACGCTAGGCAGATTACCAAAGCAATATGAAGTTCTCGGTTCATCATGACAAATCTACTTTCTTTGTTAAGGCAGTCGACCAAGCACATTATACAACCTTCCCATTCGCTACATCCCAGCGGGGAGGTAAGTTATTGAGCCCCCGCATGGTTGAACCTCTGGCAAGAATATATTGGGGCAAGAACCTACCCCATGCCAGGAACTTACTCGTGTCAACAACTTACCTTCCCAACTTGGGAAGGTCGCGAGCAACGCGAGCGGGTAGGGCTCTTCTTCTGCTGACCGAAGGTAAGAAATGTACTTGGCTCTTACATTCCAACGAACGTTGCAGCCAAGTTTGCAGATTTTCGATGCCGCCCGCTTACTTCTGCACGGTAATAATTCGTTGGCGATTCACTAGTCCTGCAGGCACCCCACGGCTCGTTTTCACACGCCACCTCCCCAGCGGCCCCAGCGGGGAGGTAAGTTATTGAGCCCCGCATAGTCAAACCTCTGGCAAGAATATTTTGGGTCAAGAACCTACTCCATGCCAGGAACTTACTCGTGTCAACAACTTACCTTCCCAACTTGGGAAGGTCGCGAGCAACGCGAGCGGGTAGGGCTCTTCTCCACCGCATTTCGTGTCGCGGCAGTTACGATGCAACCTATTACCGTCTTACGTAGAAAAGCTATTCGAGATTTTGAAGCATGTGCATAGCTGTTGGCTAGGCAATCGTTCTTAAACTAGATGCACGATGCGAGATGAGAATCGGCATCAGCGACGGACCCTGCAATGAGTGCTTTAGCAAATTCGAACGCGCGTTCGGCTGGCCCTGGACGTGCTATGTGATAGCCCTGACCAAAATCACATCCCAGCTGGTGAAGCATGTCAAATTGTTCCTGAGTCTCTATGCCCTCAGCCGTGACTTGAGAATCAAGATTGTGTGCCAGGATCACGATTGCCTGTACAATGGAAGCATAGTCTTGATCACTATCCATGGTCGCCACAAAGGAACGATCGATTTTTACAACACTTATTGGAAACTGATGTAGACAACTGAGCGACGAATAGCCCGTCCCAAAATCATCCATATGAATTTTCAATCCCGCTTCCGCCAACTCGATCAGGTATCGGCGGCAAATATCTAGTGACTCCATGAATGTAGATTCGGTTACTTCGATTTTGATGTCTTTAGGCTCCAATCCGTGACGTTCGATTGTTGCAAGTACGTCAGACACAAAATCTTTGCTGTGCAGCTGTATTTTGGAAACATTGACGCTGACGGAGCAGTCTGCTAGCAATGGTTCTTGCTTTCTCCATCGGGCAAGATCTTCGCAAGCTTGATTGAGGACAAATCGACCTAGGGGGATTATTTCTCCGGTTTCCTCGGCGATCTTGATAAATCTACCAGGAAGAACTAAGCCCTCCGGGGACTGCCAACGAACCAGAGCCTCAAATCCGACTAACCGTCTGCTCGCCAACTCTACAATGGGCTGATAGTACACTCTGAATTGCTGATCCTTAATAGCAGTATGTAGTTGACTTTCCAGTTCCAGTTGCTCAACTGCATGCTGATGCATTGTATCATCAAAGAAACTGTAGCCGTTCTTCCCCTGCGCCTTGGCACAATACATCGCCGTATCCGCATTCCGCAGTAATTCACCGGCTCTGCGGATCTGCTGGCTGCTAGTAGCGATACCTATGCTTACACCAATATTGATATTGCGAGACTCAATCGAGATCGGAGTTTGAGAAATCTTTTTGACGAGTTCAGCAATATCTCTCGCATCTGCTGTGGAATGGTTACCGACTATCAAAATAACAAATTCGTCGCCACCCAAGCGATGAACGCTGCATTCCAGATCCGAATGAGAGTCTCTCCCGAAACTAGAAATCGCGTCCTGTAACCGACCTGCAAAGCTTACCAATAGCTGGTCACCTGCACGATGTCCAAGCGAATCATTGACGAGCTTGAAATTATCGATATCAAGAAACAGAACACTGACCGCATTGAACTCACCATCCAGGCAACGATTAAAGCTTTGGTTTAACTGATCCATCAAATTCGCGCGGTTACTTAAGCCCGTCAGCGTATCGTGCGTCGCCATGTGACGCAAAAGTTCCTCGGCCTGCTGCCGACAACTCACTTCGTGCGCCAACGTTTCGTTCGTTTCCTTGGCTGCTTGCAATTGTGACAATAGACGATCCATCAGGCTCCGTTTGGCTGTCAATGCACAGGCCAACGATTGGACCATTTCTTGAGCAAAGGGCTTGGAAAGCAACAATAATTGATCGGTGTTTCCCAATTCGGCGCAAATATCTTCCCATACATGATCTGAATAGGCCGTACAAACCACGATCTGCAAACCTGGATCTATTTTCCAGATTTCTTGGATTGTTCTCAATCCATCCCAACCTGGAGGCATGCGCATATCGACGAATGCCAAGCCATAGGATCTGCCCTGTTGCAAGGCTTGCCGAACCAATTCCAGTCCTTCTTCTCCTTGATAGGCGTGATCCAAGGTGAATATCGTAGGCAAACTGCCGTTGGACTTTACTTTCTCTTCCGTTGCAAACAAGGATTGCTCTAGTTGATCGAGGTCCTCTGTGTCCATCTTTGCCGGAGCCAGAATTCGACGAAACGCATCGTGGTTGGATTCCAAATCGTCGATGATCAGGATGCGGCGATTCGAAATGTCACTGAGCGGCATATTGCACCTCACTATCATCGTGCACAAGCGGAAGTCGCACTACGAAAGTGGCTCCTTTTCCTAGCCCTTCGCTTTCAAGTGAAACCTCGCCCTTCATTTCCTTGATCGCCAGTGCGCTGTAATGCAATCCGAATCCGTGCCCTTCTTTTTTGGTTGTAAACCCTTGTGAGAAGATCCTGCTCAGATTTTCAGGATCGACACCTATTCCATTATCGGAAATCGAAATTACTACCTCCTCATCTAAACTCTCCACCTCGACCACGATGCGACGCTGGTTCGGTTCGTTGTCTTTGACTGCATCCTTGCCATTGTTGAGGATATTCACGAGTACCTGCATAAGCTTGCTGCGATCCACATCAACAATTGGATGGGAATGATAGAATCGCTGAATATCTACTCGGTGGCGTGCAAGGCTAGCCGATGCGACAGCAATTGACGCCTCAATGACCGTATCCACTGCCCAATGTTGAACCATGGGTTGAGTTCTGGCATACTGTTGCTGCGCAGAAACGATTTGTGTTGCATGCTCGACACAATTTGACAGTTCGGCCACGTCCTCTAACAGCGCAACGTGTTCACTACTGAAATGTTGTGCTAAGTGTTCCAGGTAGACTGGCACTTGCTTGCCTCGTTTATCGTCTGCAAGAAAAGTCGCTAGATTGCATCCTTGGCTCTTGATTAGGTCAACCGTTTTTTGCAAACCTGATGTTCGCAAGTCTCTTATTCGATCGTGGTGGGTGGCCACTATTATGTTTAGGCTGGTCAACACGTTGCCAACATTGTGTAGAACACTGGTTGCAACTTCTGCCTTACCGGCGAGATTCGCTGACTCGATGGCTTGTTTTTGCGACAACGCGTTTTCCTGTTCTCGCAATTTTCGTTCTTCGATATTAGATACGAAGATTGTAAAACGAGCTTCACCGTCGGATAACTCGCAGCTGCTCACTTTGATCTCTGTGTAGGTCTGGCTACCGGTTTTTCCAACTACAAATGTTTCTCGGGATTCATTGAGCCTCGCTAGTTTTACGAGTACATCACTTACCTTGTCCGGCAAATCGGTAAACCTCAGTACCTCATCAATGTGTTTCGTCAAAAGTTCTTCCGCCGTGTAGCCCGTAAAATCCATGCTGGCGCGGTTAATTGACTCAATCTTGCCCTGACTATTCGTCGTAACAATCATGTCCTGGGCAAATTCGAGAATCATCGAGATACGTTTGGATTCATCATTGACTCGCATCTTCAGTGGTCGTATCAGTACAAAAACTAACAATGGTGCCGACACGAGCGTTAACACAAAGCCGTCCATGAACGCTTCGAAGATCATATTTGGATTGTCACCTACGATGTACGGCAAAATAAACATCACCGCAACTTCGGCAACAAAGATCATTCCTAGAACGATTGCAAAATACTCCAAAGGGGAGTACTGCTTCTGATAAAGTTGTTTCAGTAACATTGGGGCATTTACCTGACTATGTAGAGGGTCTGGCAACCATAGGTCTTGCCATCGCAATGGCAAAGCAGAGTTCAAGTAAATTCCGGCTGAGTCTCTTTGCGAACTAGCAAACAACGTTCATTCATGCTGATTGTGACGGTTTTTAGGTCACAATACCTATGCACTTCGATGATTGCTGCCTACTCGAACGCTGTGCATTCAGATTGCGTCACTTTCATCCCCCTCTTCGCTTGGACGACGACGCTCCCGAGTAGAGTGGTTTGTTGCCACCTTGGCGTGCACAGAGAAACACACGAGCGTTCTGGAAATCAGTTTTTGAAGATGCCCTTAGCGCAAGATTGGGACCAACGGAATCGATTCCAATGTCCCGAAAATCTCGTTACCAATCGGCATGCCAGAGGGCTCTGACACCTGGTTAGGTAAAGGCACATGGGATGCAACAGTCGTGGATGGCCCGACTTGATCCGCCTGAAAAGGAACACTATCCGGATACGACGGTGATTCTCGCTGCCGTCGTGAATACCAATTGTCAGTGCGTTGAGATTCTCCCCGCGATTCAAGATAGGAATTGCGACCGGCAACCACAGCGAGAGAAGCTGGATCATCAGGAAGTTGGAATTTGCCACTGAATGTGCTTCCATGAACCACCTGATTACTGTCCATTGAGCCATTGTACGCGATCCCAACGGCTCCTGAACTGAGACCCAAATCGGCTGCTGCTAACGTCACGGGCACGTCGGATGTGCTGCGAAGCCTTGGAGCGTAGGCGAGCATATCCTCGGGCCGACCTGCAGCTACCCATTCGTTCCACAGGCTTTGAAATTCCCCCAGAGTGCCATAAGCATAATGCTCTCTCAAAGCACTTTCCCAATCTTCCGTGGTCATTCCCTGTTCAAGAAATGCAACGAACCGTTGGGGACCTCCCTGACTGATTAAGAACTGAACGGTGCTATGCCCCTGTGCATAAAGCGGCAAAATGGGGTTGGGATACTTTTTCATGGTGAACATCCGCGCAAATGGTATGCCCTGCCCGTTGCGTAGAAACTCCAGAAGGTAATGCTCGTGCTTTCCCTTTTCCTCCGGATGCTCGACCGTCGTGCATGCACCCTCGTCCGCCCAGCGTGGCACGTATTTTCCTAGAGGAGCGAAATGGGTAGCAAATAGGGTATGAGTAATCTCGTGCGGAAGAACACTATCAAGTATTCGCTGGCGTGTACCTTGAACATGCATAGTCCAGTTACCAGCCTGGCCTGTCATCAGCATGAAACTGGTTTCTCCACTTGCCCCCAGTCGAGGATCAGCATGTACGTGGACAGGACAGCGTTGGCTCCATGCCGGTAATTCGCTTCCAAACCAGTAGATGGCTAGGTCCCGTCGATACTTCTCTGCGGCCTCGGAGACTTCCTTTGCCATTTGAGGCGTCTCTGCCATCACAATAAAATTAAGACTGTGTGCAACCGCATCCTGTTGCCTGCCCGCGAATTGAGCCTGGACTGAAGGGACCATGAATATAGACAAGAGGATCCCTAAGCAGCTCGTTCCGGAGCCGCAACGCGTAAGAGCTTCCATGCTCATTGAACTCCTGATTCGTCCCCCCCGTACGTACCAATATCACCCCAAAGCAGGATTTATTTAGGCCCAACCTGGGAATTGTGGACGGGAAGAAATATGGATGCCACCCAATCCTTTCGGCAACATCCGATTACCAAATACAGCTAAGTATTTCACTCCAGCGAAAAACGGATGCGACAGGTTTACTGAAGAAGCGCCGAAATCTCAACCTTTCAACCATCACCTGCAACGCGGGAAGCTTAGGGGATTACGCGGCTAGACGGGAAGGTCAATCCGGCAGGAATATGCCAATTGCGCCAACGTTTTGCTCGCATTCGATTGGCTTACCCCGGGGATCGAACGCGCTATTTCATTGAACCACTCAATCCTGGGTTGCTGCAAGGGAAACCCACCTCATCCAACCAGCAGCTGGCGAACGTTCGGCTCGCATTTTGCTACCCACACGGGTAGTCTGTTCAATCGCGTTAGAAGGAAATAGAAAAATGGCCCCCAACAAGATTTCTCTTTCGGGGATCTCGGCCAATCTAAACACCTCGGGGCTTCGCAACACGCCACCACTGGACCAGTAATTCGTAATGCCATCTGCAGTGGCAGCAATCAACAGATTTTCTACAGCGGCCGCAGCGGCAGCTATATGTTCCATGTTGGCCAAGGTTGGCGCAAAACAGGACTCATCTCGAAACTGCGAATTCGCCTGAAACTGGGAACATGGATTGGGGAGCCAGGTTGCTAGCACTAGCGATTGGGCAGCCGCTAGCATCAAAGGAATTTTCCCGGCGTTTTCCGAGGGTATTTTCTTCTTCAACAACCGACAATCGGCCGCATCTAGCCCATAGAATCTCCAAGGTTCCAATCCGCTGAGCTCTCCATTGCGATGACTCGCATCACAACTACGATGAAAAGGGGCCCAACCAGCGAGCCCAATCAAACGATCGACGCTGGCCCGATTATTCACTACGGGCAAGTCGCATTCAGAAAAGACCTTAACTGTAGTTCGACGCTCGATCACATCAGCTACATTATCCAATGATGAATTCATATTCTGTTTTTACCTCGGCGGCCTATTCGCAACTCTGAGTGTGGAATTCCTCCAAGATCAATACACGGAAGGAGTACCAATTTGCCCGTTGTGCAAAACACCTTCGGCACCTATTTTGCTATCGGATAAACCGGAATGCCAAGCAGTAATCCACTTGACCGACCTACAACAAGAACAACTGGCTGAGTGGGTCTCTATCGGTTTTCGGGGGCCACAAACGCAAAGTGGCGACTTTGCTCGAAAAAGGTTCGTGGATTCTCGTAAACTACGCGACGAATGGCCGCTTCGCTGTGACCACGGCGACGCAGCTCCAGTATCAAATCTGGAATTGCAGTCGGCTTGCTAGGCCCCCAATCCCCGGCAGAATTGGCCATCAAGCGTTCTGGACCAAAGCGCTCAATCATATCGGCCGCTCGTTGTGGCGTGCACTTGGTGACCGGGTATAAGGTCATCCCAGCCCAAAAGCCTGCATCCAGCACGGGACCAATCGTGTGCTCTTCAACATGATCCACCAGTACCCTATGGCGCTGGATTCGAGTGTCCCCGCACAACATATCCAAGATCATCCGCGTACCTTGGTATTTATCCTCCAAGTGTGGAGTATGAATCAGGATCTGCTGGTCATGCCGCACGGCCAAATCGACGTGCTCCAGGAATATCGTGGCTTCGTTTTTGGTATTTTTGTTGAGTCCTATTTCCCCAATTCCAAGCACGTTGGGTCGGTCCAGAAACTCGGGAATCATCGCGATTACTTCACGTGAAAGCGACACGTTCTCTGCTTCTTTGGCATTGATGCACAGCCACGTAAAGTGCTGAATACCGTACTGGGCGGCACGCTTGGGTTCAGTCTCAGTTAGTTGCCGAAAATAATCACGGAAACTATCAACGCTCCCGCGGTCGAAGCCCGCCCAAAACGCAGGCTCGCTAAGCGCCACACATCCCATTTTGGCCAAAGTCTCGTAATCATCTGTTGTGCGAGAAACCATGTGAATGTGAGGATCGATGTAGTACATGACACTTTTTTCGCTGCGCTAGTGTGAAAACAAATCCGCGTTCAAAAACGCTACCCCAGGCTAGACTCCAAACTTTTCTCGCCAGTTGGATTCGTACTGACGACTGAACAATAGCTGCACCCGAGCCGCTTTTTCATCAGCTCCGTCATTGAGAATGGTACTGCCATCTCGTAGGAGCCTCAACTGTTGCTCGTTGGTTACAGCCCCCCCCTCGGACAGTCGATCAAAAAAGGCCGCAATTTCCAGTATCTTGGCACGTACTTGCAGGAATTCTTGTTCCAATACTTGGTCTGCTGTTCGCGACATGGCAGGGCCTCGTCAATAAAATCACGCATAAACCGCATCCAACTGGCTGCCTGTTACACTAGCACCAAGTGGAAGCTACTATTACCTCTTCGTTTGACTAATAGTCTTTGACTATATAGTCTCCAATACGCCCACCCCAAGGCGGATACGATCGCTCTAATCTCCATTTTAGTGCGATTCTCTCGGCCGGGAAGCAACCCTGACTCAACTCCGCATCGACGCTGGGTCGCGGGAGCGAACCATCAATAACTAAGACAAAACTCGAATCCGACATAGTTTGATTCGTGTTCCACAGCAGCGCCAAGCAAATACTTTCTACCAAGAACTTGCTAGCCCATCGATGAGGCCTGAGAATTGGAAACCATCGGTGACATTGATTCAAAAATGTCACCCGCCCCGTCGTAGAAAATCCTCCCTATGAGCAAATCGGTGAGGTTACCACGAAACTGCGGATTGTCTCGTAGGAAACCGCCAAAACTAAAATCCTTAGTATAAAACGCGTCTACCAATTTGCGGATCCACTTGGCTCCACCTTTGAAGTCATCACACCAGCAACCGAGTTTTTCAGCTGATACATCTCCTGCGGCTAGCCCCGCATTGACTGCATCAGCGGCCTTCTCGCCCATCACAAGTGCGAAATAGACTCCCGAGGAATAAATCGGATCGATGAATCCAAACGCATCGCCTATCAATACCCAACCCTGGCCCGCATGCTGCTTCGTCCAGTAGGAATACTCTTTTGCGACGTGCAATTTCCCGATGCGCTGCGCATGTTCCAGTCGGGTCTGCAATCCGGGACAACGCTCCAACTCCACTTGGTATCGGGCCTCGGTATCTAGCCCAGTTTTCAACATGTAGTCGTTGTCTCCCACACAACCAATGCTTGTTATTTCGTTACTCAAAGGGATGAACCAGAACCAACTTTCCTTTTTATCGGTGTGCATGATGATTGTGGCGCCTGCGTTGTCTCCATCGTCGCGCGAAGCGTGTTTGTAGTAGCCCCAAATGGCAGCTTTCTTCAATTCCGGAATGTCTTGCCGCAGACCCAATCGGTTGGCAATAAGGGATTGCTGTCCAGAACCATCCATGACGACACGAGCTGCAATATCGCGTGTCTCTCCCGAAGCCTTTCTGACCTTGACTCCCTGAGCAGTGCCTTCGCCATCAAACAGGATATCCAAGACTCGAGTCTGATCGTAACAATCTGCACCCAACTCGGCTGCCCGGTCAAACAGCAGCTGATCAAAGTCAGCTCGTTCGACCTGCCAAGTCGTACTAGATTCCCGTGGATCGTGTTCTAGAAAATAAAATGGTTCAGACTGTTTGCCAGAAGCAGTTACAAATTGAACACTTTTCTTTTTGACAAACGAGCTCTGCTTCATCCGGTCGATTAAGCCTAAGCGCTGCAGAGGCCAGTAGCATTCTGGCATTAGGGATTCGCCGACATGAAATCGCGGCATCTTTTCGCGCTCGAGCAACAGTACTCGGTGCCCCGCTTCGGCAGTAAGTGCAGCTGCCGTACAACCTGCTGGTCCACCACCGATCACAATCACGTCATATTCGTTTTGCATAGAGTCAATTCAGCCTGAAACTGGATGCAGGTTATCTAACGTCAAAAAACCTCTCTAGAACTTCACGCACAGCAGAATTGATGGGAATTGATCATGGATCCAACTATCTCCTCGGGAAAACTCTGCTTTTTGCTCATTGGAATGCTGCATTATACGAATGGTCGAGAGCACCATGGTCCTGGTGCGGCTCACGACCAATCACTAGAGTTCGGTTCACCGGACCATTGTAATGCTTGTGACGTCCCGATGGATGACGCCAGGTTCATAAGCATGGCCCAGGACTGCAGCCACTTTGGCGATTTCATCTAGATAGAAGGTTGTTAGTGACTTCCACCGGAGTGACCACTCACGCATGCAAGAATTTGAAGAAAAAATGTTGGAAGCGCATTTTTTGGCGCAGAACAGCAATACTTCAATTGCCAGGCGCAGTAGTTGAACCGTTAGCAGCATCACCACCAGTATCTTCGGATGGATCAGCAGGAGCCCCTCCTGTCGGATCTGCACTACCTGCATCGGCTGGACCTACATCGCCACTGTCGCCGGTTGGCTGAGTGGGCTCTTCGGCTACTTCATCCAACTCCTCGTCTTCCACCAGCTCTGGATAGCGTTCTTTGAATCCAGGAACCTTAAGAACTAAATCCATAATGTCTTGAATGGGCAACTTTGTTTGGTTGAGCAAACTTGTTGTGTTGGTTACCAATCTTGGATCGTTCATGCCAGCTTGAAATGCATCCAAGTGTTCGATCATTTTTTCAATGGTTAGCTGCGTATCATCTGGCATTTTCATGGACACTAGTACGTAATTTTCCGTTCGCACTGGACGTTCTTCGGCAAGCGGGATTCCATCTAAAGCCACATGCACTGCCTGGGAAATTTGGTTACCCAAACGGCGTGCAATTCGTACTTCCCACGTTTGTGTATCGATTGGCTTCGGACCTCGCCCACCGGTCCCTCCATAGCCACCGCCATAACCTCCTTCGCCACCATATCCACCACCACCACCGCCGTAGCCACCTTCGCCACCATAACCGCCATCACTGCCGCCCATGCCGCCACCCATACCTGGGCCGCCGCCATAGCCACCTTCGCCACCCATACCACTATTGGACGATTTGGACTTTTCGAAATTGTTTTGATCCTCCCACCATTTGACCAATTGGCTGCGCAAGAAATGCGATACGCCGACGAAATACTCGGCTTTCTTGTCTTCAGGCAACAGCGCCAATTGCAGTTTGCCAAGGTATTCGAGCGCTGACAAACGTACGCTTGGAAGCTCTTCTGGATCCGACAACTGGGCTAGGGCCGTGGTATAGGCTTTCGTTGAACCCGTCAAACCTAAACAATCGTAAGCACGACGTACCAACCATGCGTTGCTGCCGCGTTGCAGTTCAGTCGCAGGCTTTGACTTAGATATATCCAAAAGGATCTTTTCGAGTTCCCCTTTTTTCTGATCGCTGAGAACCGTACTTACTTGCCAATAAACTCCGACCTGTCGCTCAAGTCCAGCGAGTGCTATCGCTTTGATGTAGTCAGGGACAGCTGCATCGTTCAAAATCGCTTCAATTTTTGCTAAGGCAGCTGCAGCAGGCATTCGTACGGGGGATTCCCGGTCATCGATTTCAACTAACAGAGCCGCACATGAAACGCGCGTTGCCGGAGAGAATTGCTTGGATCTAGCAATATCACCAGCCAATTGAGCCACGGTACCATTAACGATCCCACGAGCTTCGGCCAGCTTGCAGGCAGAATTGCAGTACGAATTCAAAATCGCGTTGCGTTTGCTTTCATATCGCTCTTCTTGACCACGTTGGGTCAATTGTGCGATTTCATTTTTTAGCAACTGTGCTATAGCTGTCCTACCGGTGTCATCTAACGCCCCTCCCTTTCCTCTGAGTAGGTCCCGAGCAAGTTTGGATTGTTCGCGACTAACCGCCCATTTTGGATCCTTTTGGAAATCCAATTCGGTCTGGGCCCAGACACTGAGAGCTAGACACTGAAACGCGCAAAACGCGAAAACTACGGACAGTACTTTATTGGCTGAAACCATTTCAGCTTCTCCTAGTGCAGCGACCACTTCAGATTAGGTTAGGGGCAGTGATAAGTGTGAACGGCCCCATCAACAAGAATAGCGTGGAACTGTTAATGTAATAATAAGGTCAGGTCCTAGGTGGGGAACTAGAGCCAACATCACGTGGGATAACAAGATTTCTAGTCCCGTGTGCGTTCCTATTGCCCCTTGCCCCCGTCGGTGTGCGCACCGAGAACCCATACCTTATAGGCTAGCCGATAGGACCCTAATGTGTCAACTTTTTCCGGCACTTCTCCGCACTTCTTCTCTTGGGCTTTGCAGAGTTTGCAAGATTGTGCGTGGTCTTTCCCCAGATCTTAGTCTTCATTTTGAAGCAGGACGGGATTTGCGTCCGTTGCTGCCCCCCCTCGGTCAAGGTTCGTCTAAGAAGAGATCCTCTCTTTCCAACCCTAGTTATGGGAGTCATTTGGGAGGTTGGCGAACTTCGGTTAACCTGCGGCTACGCCGAATGGGGCTGCAACAATATCGAATTCAAAATGAAGGCGTGGCGAGTTTTTTCAGGCCGCCGCAAGGAGGGTAATATAGAAGCAGGATAGCTCGCAGGCCGAATTTAAGAATTTCGCCATCGGAAATTGTTTTTGTGGTCCTGATTTGGCGTGGTAAGATCTATACCCAGTCTTCTGGGTTATTTAATCCACGAGCGTTTAGCCGAGGTCTGCCAACCTCGACAGCCGAACGCAGTTCGAAACAGGTGTCAAAAGTGGGGTCAGGAGTCCATTGTGCCACACGCGGTCGGCTTCCTAAGCCCTTAGGCTTTGATAAATGATATAGTCCCTATAAACGCCCCTTAAATCCTTCGCGAGCAGAATAGCGCCGTAGCGCAACGATTCCCAAACAAAGATCCAACCACCATGAGTTCAACTACTTCGGAATTGGCCAAACTGAGCGGTGATGACGTAAAGGCCATAGACCAGTTGCGCGCGGCCTATCAAAACTTATTGAATGAACTGGCCCGTGTAATCGTCGGCCAAAAACAAACGATCGAGCACTTAGCGATTTGTTTGTTTGCTCGCCGTCACGCATTGTTAATGGGGGTCCCAGGCCTGGCCAAAACCCTGTTGGTGAGCAAGCTGGCTGAGACTATGTCTTTGAAGTTCAGCCGTATTCAGTTCACTCCGGACCTGATGCCTATGGATATCACGGGCACCGACATTCTGCAGGATAACGTCAATGGACGACGGGAATTTGAGTTTGTCCATGGCCCCGTGTTTGCAAATATCGTATTGGCTGATGAGATCAATCGCGCCCCTCCCAAAACACAAGCTGCCATGCTTGAAGCGATGCAAGAAAACAGGGTTACCGTCCTGGGTAAATCCTTTGAATTAGAAGCTCCATTTATGGTGCTTGCTACTCAAAACCCGGTTGAACAGGAAGGAACCTATCCACTTCCAGAGGCTCAACTGGACCGCTTCATGTCGCTAATCGAACTGGATTATCCGAATGAAGAAGAGGAAATACAAATTGCCCGCACGACCACTGGGGACGGATTGCCAGAACTCAAGCACTTAATGACAGCGGCCCAGATTATTGAACACCAAAACCTGGTGCGCCGTGTACCAGTGCCCGATCATATTTATACCTATGCGGCTCAGCTAGTGCGCCGAACTCGCCCAGGTGGGGACACCGCTCCAGATTGGCTCAAGCCCTTGGTGGCCTGGGGTGCGGGGCCGCGAGCCGTGCAAAACTTGATACTAGGAGCCAAGGCAAGGGCAGCCCTGTTTGGCAGCTATATGGTTCGACTAGAAGATGTCCAAGGGGTCGCCACCGCTGTATTGACACATCGCGTAATTACTACATTTGCTGCACAAGCCGAGAAGGTATCCCCTAAGGATATTATCGCACGACTTTTGGAGGAGACGCCCGAAACTTAGCTAGCGATAGCCCGAAGTCGCAAATTGAGATGTCAGCCAGGGACTAACTCCAGGTGAAATGAAAACGATCTAGCCGCCCCTCACTGACCGAGCTGTGGACTTTAATCGTACCCCAAACCTTAACAGGCCTTTGATCAATTCGAACACGAAACGTCTTGAGGGATCAGCTGCCACCAACTACGAAACGTGGCCCGCGGGCTCCCGCCGTCGGTTCATGAAATCGACCCAAGCATCCAGCTGAGATCACAGAATCCAAAGACTCGTTGCCCTCCCTTCCTTATCCAGTACGAAACGAAAACTGGACTTCGGCAAGATCCTTCAGTAGTGGCTTCGTTTGACTTCCCCCGATTATCAATTGCAATGTAATGGCGACCGAGCAAAGAAAACGCAGCTTTATTGATCCACACATCCTAGCGCAGCTGGGTGCTTTGCCCTTGATGAGTCGCAAACCCATGTTGGGCAATGTATCGGGAAGGCACGCCAGCCCACACCGTGGCGCGAGTGTGGAATTTGCCGAATATCGCAAGTATGTGCCCGGCGATGATTTGCGGCGGCTGGATTGGCGAGCATATGGCAGAAGTGACCGCTACTACATCAAGGAGTTTGAAGCCGACACCAATCTGCGCATGGTGTTGGTGGTTGACACATCTGGGTCGATGCAATTTGGATCGGCAGGTGTAACGAAACTCGAATATGCCCGTCGGGTGGCTGCAGCGCTTGGTTACTTGGCTATTCAACAAGGAGATGCTGTTGGTTTGGCTTGCGTGGCAAACGGTATAACACAGCAGATTCCCCCGCGTCGAAATCCGGCCCACTTGACGACTCTGTTTGACTGCTTGGAGCAGGCACAACCACAAGGCCAAACGGGACTAGGAACCGTATTGCACGAACTAGCAGAAACCGTACGCCAGCGAGCCCTGGTAATTATCTTAAGCGACTTTTTTTTGGAACCGGAACTGTTACGAGACTGCTTTGAACACTTGCGTTTTCGCAAACACGATGTGGTAGCTTTCCATTTGCTGGATCCAGAGGAACTTACTTTCGCCTTTCAACGTCCAACTCGATTTCTCGATCTTGAAGGCGGAACGCCCATCTTTGCCGATCCGGTAGAGATTGCAGATCGATATCACACAGCTTTGGCCGCGTATCTAGAGAAACTAAGGGAAGTTGTCCTGGAAACCGCAGTCGACTATCGACGCATTCGAATTGACTCCCCATATGACAAGGAATTGACGAATTTCCTCGTCGCCCGCGCACAAGGGAGAAGCCGACGATGAGTTTCTTGCAACCATGGATGTTAATTGCCCTGCCGCTGATTTCATTGCCCATCATCATCCACTTGATCAATCAATGGCGATATCAAACGCGGCCCTGGGGTGCGATGATGTTCCTACTTGCCGCCAATCGCATGAATCGAGGATTGGCTAAGCTTCGTCAGTGGCTAATTCTTGCCATGCGGGTATTGGCTCTTACGGGATTGATCTTGGCTGTCGCTAGGCCACTAGCCAGTAACATATGGGGAGTAGGAGGAAGTCAAATCGACACATCTCTCATCTTGCTCGACCGTTCTCCAAGTATGCAGCAACAGGCCACGGGTGGAGAAACAAAATTGGCCACCGCCAGGCGTCAGTTAGCCTCTGCACTGGAAACCCTAGGCGTCTCTCACTGGCTTGGTGTTCACAGCCCGGGAGTTGCGCCTCAATCGTTTGAGACCTCCGACGCCATGTTAGAGTCACCCGCCAGCGGTCCATGGAGTGCGTCGACAGATATACCTGGCCTGCTCGAATCGAGCCTAGAATATCTCACCACGAATAGTCCAGGTCCCAGCGAAATTTGGATCTGTTCCGATTTGCGCAAGTCAGACTGGAACCCAGAAAGTGGAACATGGAGTCTAATACGCGAGGGGTTTCAGAACTGGCCACAATCGGTTCATTTCAATTTGATCGCTTATCCGCAATCGGCGGATCAAAATCTCGCTATTCGAGTTACGAGCGCTCGCCGAGAGACTCGTCCTACATCAAGTACAGAGCCAGTCTCAGGCAGTGGCAATACTTTACTGTTAAGTTTGCAGATTCAGCGATTCGGCACGAAACTATCTGAGGCAGTTACGGTACCAGTACAGATTGAGATTGAAGGCGCTCGGAGTGAACTTTCCGTCGAACTAACGGGCAGTCTAGCCGAAATTCGCGACTACCGCATTCCCCTCACGGGAAACCAAGTTCGTGGCTGGGGAATGGTGTCTGTTCCCGCCGATGATAATTTAGCAGACAATGATTACTACTTTGTATTTGATGACCCACCGGTGCAACGTGTTGTTTTAGTTAGCGAAGATCGTGAAGCTACAAGAGCACTAGAGATCGCTGCCTCGTTAACTGCCAACGGTATTGGTAATGGGCAAGTGGAAGTCGTCACCCCAGAACAGCTTGACTCTCTCTTGCTCGAGGATACCGCTCTGCTGCTTTGGCAAACTGCTCTCCCAGACACAAGTCTTGCACCAGCGGTAGACAAATACGTGTCCGGTGGCGGTCAAGTTATGTTCTTCCCACCAAGTAGTTTGGTTCGTGGTTCCACGAGCCTGAACACCTATCACGGCGTTGCTTGGGTCACCTGGAAGGGAACCGAAGAACCTGTAATGGTTGAGAATTGGCGGGGTGACCAGGATTTGTTAGCTGCTACAGCAAGTGGCATTGGTTTGCCGGTCGGCCAGCTAAAAATCGACGGCCATGCTACTTTGGATGGTGAAGTCTCAAAATTGGCCGTGCTTTCAGGAGGTGACGCTCTATTAGCGCGGGTACCAACTGAACAAGGTGGCATCTACTTTTGTACTGCATCGGTAGATCGTAGAAACTCTTCCTTGGCCGAAAATGGCATCGTAATGTTCATAGCCGTACAACGTGCAATTCAACAGGGCCAGTTAGCTCTGGGGGCTACTAGCAATCAAGTCGCTACATCTGAGCCGCTGGCAACGGACGCGTGGACTCAACTTGCGGGCCCTCGGGACATCCTATCCACTGAATTCTCCGCCCAAGCTGGAATCTTCCAGGCTGGAGAGGGATTGTTTGCTATCAACCGTTCAGCCGTAGAAGACGCTACAGATTTGGTCTCAGATGAGGAGTTACGACGCCTGTTCGAAGGACTAAATTTCTCGCGGATAGAAGACCAAGCGGGCAATCTAGTTGGCCTAGTGCGAGAGATTTGGCGCCTTTTCCTCTTGGCAATGATCGGCGCGCTACTGTTCGAAGCTTGGCTATGCCTACCTCGCAGGGCCAGGCGTGAATTAAGTCCACCCAACTTTTCGACTAGCAATCAGATTCGCCCTTCAAAAACTACTTGGCCCGCTGAACAGCAGAAACAGGTTGTCGCCTAACCAGTTTATCTGGCGGGGCTTTTGCGTCACACTCCTTGGCAAAATCATGAATTCATCAAGCTTCGCCTTTCAATGGACACCCGCCACGCTATGTGTGTCAGGTTTGGCGTTGCTCCTAGTCTGCACGCTGAGCTGGATAGCATGGCAAAGGAGCGGACATCGGCTGGCCGTTGGCATGCTGGAGTTGCTCCGTATAGTTATCGTCGTGTTGACCGTTTTTCTCTTGAATCAGCCTGAGACCTTACAAATATTCCAGCCTTCTGAGCGTCCTCAAATAGCTATTCTGGTCGATCGCAGTGTCAGCATGGACACTCAGGATGTTGGTCTGGATGAATCCAATTCGGATGGTCTGCAAACTCGAAAAGAGGCCACAAGTAGGCTCCTGCAAGAGGAAGCCTGGAGTGTGCTAGGGCAGGGAAAAGAGATTTCAGTGACAGCGTTCGCCGGCGACAAATCTGATCAAACGGATATCTTCGCGGCTCTCCAGGCAGCTCGATCCGACAATCCCAATTTACGTGCGATCGTTTTGGCATCCGATGGGGATTGGAATACCGGCCAACCCCCTGTGGATATGGCCATGCGACTGCGAATGGAAAAGATTCCAATTTTCTCCATTCCCGTCGGCAGCCAATCGCGTCTGCCGGACGTAGAACTCCTCAGTTTTGATGCACCGACCTTCGGTATCGTGGATAAAAATGTACGAATTCCGTTCACTGTGGAGAGTAGCCTACCGCGGGACTACGTTGCTCAAGTGGAGTTCACTTCCACCGACGGGTCCAAGCTAACTCAACAAGTGCGAGTGGGTGCCATGGGGCGCACCTCCGATGCAATTGTATGGAAACCGGACCGAGTTGGAGATTATACGCTTAAGCTTGATCTACCCATTCATCCTGAAGAGAGAATCCTTACCAATAATCAGCGCGAAGTTCAGATTGCAATACGCGAAGAAAAACTAAAGGTTTTGGTGATTGAATCGCTACCTCGCTGGGAATATCGCTATCTGCGAAATGCACTTTCACGTGACCCGGGCGTAGAAGTTGCGTGCTTACTCTTCCACCCAGGCCTCCCGAAAGTTGGTGGCGGCAATCGCGATTACATTCAGACCTTTCCTGAACAGCGAGAGGACCTCGCGCAATACGACGTAGTTTTTTTGGGCGACGTCGGACTTCAGGACGGGCAACTCACTGAGGAACAATGCCGCTTGCTCAAGGGTCTAGTCGAACAACAAGCTAGTGGACTGGTCTTCATGCCAGGCATGGCCGGATATATGTCTACACTTGTGGATTCGCCGCTTGAACCACTTTTACCCGTCATCTTAGATACAACTCAACCAAATGGCTGGGGTTCGCGGACGCCGAGCCATTTTGCCTTGACGGAACTAGGACGGAGAAGCTTGCTTACCAAGTTGGCAGATACTCAGGACGATAATATGCAAGTCTGGGAAAATCTGCCTGGATTTCAATGGCATGCACCGGTGATTCGCGCCAAAGCTGGTACGGACGTATTAACCGTACACGAGGAACAATCCAACGAGTATGGACGCGTTCCGCTGTTGGTCACCCGAACTTATGGATCTGGCAAGGTCCTATTCATGGGGACGGATGGTGCTTGGAGATGGCGTCGAGGCGTCGAGGACCTGTACCACTATCGATTTTGGGGACAAGTCGTAAGGTGGATGGCCTATCAGCGCAATATGGCCAAAGGCGAAAGCATGCGTTTTTATTACTCTCCAGAACAACCTCAAATTCGTCAGACACTTGCACTCAGCGCCAATGTCATGGAGCAATCGGGCGAACCACTAAGCCGAGGGACCGTTACGGCGCGCATCGTTGCTCCTTCAGGCCAAACTGACATCGTTCAATTTACGAGCACGGGTACCGAATGGGGTTCTTTCGCTGGAGTCTATGAGCCCACCGAATCGGGCCCACATCAAGTGACTCTGAGATGCAAAGAAAATAATGGGGAAATTCAAACGACTGTCTTTGTCCAGGGTGCTTCACTTGAGCAACCAGGCAAACCGAGTCGCCCCGAAGTTCTTGAAGAACTTTCCCGTGTTACACGCGGAAAGGTGCTAGCAAAACCAGAAGTTGAGGTAATTGTAAGGTCAATATCCCAACTTCCTGAGCCTTCAAGCACAATTAGGCGGCTTCAACTATGGAGTCACCCCCTTTTAGCCGCTACGCTTATAGTACTGCTGGGTCTATTCTGGGTCGGTCGCAAAATGATCGGCACTATTTAAGTGAGTTCAATTATGAGCAATGCAAGTCTCCCTAATCATTTGCAACGACCTGCCCAAACAACTCATACAACACACCCCAGTTCCCCGCTCGTAGTACCAAATTCGCTACGTTCGCAGCTGGAGCAATTTCGCAGACATGTTTGGCTCAGCAAATTCTCCGAGGCTCTCACCTTTGGGTTGCTTGCCCTCATTCTCGCGTTTTTGGTTGTCTTTGTTTTGGACCGGTTTTTCGATACACCACGAACCATGCGGTGGGCAATTCTGGGATTAGTTGGTGCCGCTTGGTTGAGTGTTCCCTGGGCCTTGCACCGATGGGTATGGTCGCAACGCAGGCTCGATCAATTGGCTCGTTTGATGCGTCGGCGTGAATCACGCATCGGTGATCAGCTACTAGGTGTAATTGAACTGGCCCACAATGAAGCAGAGCAATCGCGTTCGAGAACTTTGTGTGCAGCGGCCATTGAGCAAGTCGCTCAGGCTGCCCAAGGAATAGATTTTCGAAAATCTGCTCCGCATCACAAGCTAAAATTATTATCAGGCTCGTTGGGTCTCGCATCCGTCTCGTCTTTGGGCTTGGCGTTCTTGGTTCCTTTGGCCGCCAGCAACGCTTGGCAGCGATTTGTTGCTCCATGGAAAAGCACACCTCGCTTTACTTTTGCCAATGTTCAACCTTTGAGCCATGAAATTGTGGTCGCCCATGGTGAACAAACGCCCCTGTCTATATCACTACTACCGGATAGCCAATGGTCTCCTACTTTGGCCACTTTACGCGTAAACAATCAACCTGCTTTGCGTGCCTCGCTCGACAATGGCAATTACATGTTTGATTTGCCTCCCCTAATGGAACCTACCGAAGTGCACGTGCAGGTCGGCGACTATTATCAATCCGTGTCCATCCAGCCAATGCTCAGACCTGAATTGGTCGGCGTGACCGCCAAGATCGATCTCCCACCATATATGGAGCGTCCCCATGCCATCGAGATGGATGTTCGTAGCGGCATGCTAAGCGCTGTTGAGGGTAGTCACACGGCAATTGCTGCCACGGCTTCACGTGCATTGCAGACCGCGTCGGTAAACGAGCAATCTGTGCAAGTTTCTCAGGCCAGTTTTTCATCACCATCGATGGATGTTCAAGCAGACGAAAGGCTCTCCTTTCAGTGGCAAGCTGTCGATGGATTGTCAGGCCGCGAGCCATTTCAGCTTGATATCAATCCTGTAGAAGATCAAGCACCAACAGTCGTGTCTCAAGATCTTCCACGCCAGGCGGTTGTCCTAGAAAGTGAACAGCTGAACTTCTTGGCCCTGGCCGCCGACGACTATGGAATCAAGCAGATCGGTATATCCTGGAATGGGGCCGAAGAGAATGTGATTTCCAAGCCGCTGCAAGGCGAAAAGCTTCTGTCGATTGGAGGACCGGAAAATACTTCCATGCAAGTGGCCGCCACCTTCAGCGCCACCAGTCTCGGCATTCCGGCTCAACCTCTCGAGATTCGTCTTTGGACTGAGGATTATTTGCCCGGGCGCGAGCGAGTTTACTCTCCACCACACATTTTATTCGTGCTCACTGCTGAACAGCATGCCATTTGGATTACAGAGCAAATGAGTAAATGGCATCGTGCGTCGCTGGATGTCCGTGATCGAGAATTGCAACTCCATGAGGCCAATAAACAAATTCGCGCAACATCCCGCGAGCAATTGGCCGATGAAGAATTTAGTGAGGATGTAAGGCGGCAAGCCGCTGCGGAAGCCGCTAATGCGAGACGACTTGCCTCGTTGAGTAAGTCAGGAGAAGAGTTATTGCGACAAGCCGCCCGCAATCCTGAAATCGGTGTCGGGCATTTGGATCGCTGGGCAGAAATGCTTCAGATTCTCCATGACATCTCCGCCAACCGCATGCCGAGTGTGGCAGATCTACTGGATAAGGCTTCTACCGATAAACTGGCGCGGAGCGATTCAAAAAAGAAATCGGGCCCAACGGCCGGTAATTTGCGCGGCGGACAAAGCGGAAAATCCGAACCGTCTGAGCCCAAAGATAATCCGGAACAACCCACTATTCCTAAAATTGTTGACGCCGAGTCATCCTACCAGCCACCCGAAAACCTTGAAAATGAAGATCCTCAAAAACCCAAAAAGAAAAACAATGGTACTCGGCAAGGTTTGCCCATAACGACCCTTGCTGGACCTGCTCCGAAATCAAACGGCGATAAGGAGCCAGAAGAGGAAGAGGTTGCCGAAGACGAGAATTCGTTGGATAAGGCTCTGGTGGAACAAGCCGATCTGTTGGCTGAGTTCGAACGAATTGCTGATGAGTTAAATGCAGTACTGGCAAACCTTGAAGGCTCGACGATCGTGAAACGTCTTAAGGCTGCTGCTCGAGAACAAAATTCTGTGGCGGAATCGATTGGTACTCGCATTGGCAATGTATTTGGTCGAGCAAATCGAGTAGCCGGCGATGATCAGGCAGCTCTAAATCAATTGGCCGGTCTAGAGGAGAAAAGCTCGCAGGCCATTTCGTACATCATGGACGATATTCAAAGTTATTTTGAACGCCGAAGAATGAACCAATTCAAAGTCGTGCTAGATGATATGAAATCCTCTGAAGTCTTGGTTGCCATTCGAGATCTTTCCGAGGACATTCCCAAGGAACATGGGCTTTCAATTGCCCAAGCCGAATACTGGTCGGATACACTTGACAGATGGGCCGAGGACCTTGTTGACCCAGCCTGTAGCGGACAGTGCCCCGGCTGCAAGACGAGCGACTCTTTGCCACCCTCAGTCATTTTGGAAGTACTTCAGATTTTGGAGGGAGAGGTCAATCTGAGAGAGGCAACTCGCGTGGCCGAACAAGCGCGACCCGGATTGGATAGTGACAAATATCGAACAGATGCACATGGGCTTGCAAGCACGCAATCTGAACTGCGCAACCGCACCGATGCCGCAATAGACAAAATTGTTCAACTGCCGGAAGGAGAAGCTCGGTTTGGTAAGGAAATTAGCCTATTAAGCCAGGTGAGTGCAGTCATGTCTGACGCCCAGGAAATACTGGCTACACCGGAAACTGGCAGCACTGCAATCGCAGCCGAAACTGAAGCTATCGAACTGCTTTTGCAGTGCAAGCGAATCAATCCAAAGGGCGGCGGTGGTGGCGGCTCAAGTCCAGGCGGTGGCGGCAACGGAACCACCCAAGATTCTGCCCTAGCGCTTTTGGGTTCGGGACTGAATTCCCAAGAACATCGTGAGAGCCGCGACGTTACACAGACTACTGGCGAGTCCGGGCGAAATCTCCCAGAGGAATTTCGAGGTGGCTTGGACGCTTACTTTGAACGATTGGAACAAATTGGACTTTAGTTCAGGGCCAGGTTTCAGTACGACAATTAGCTTGCATCGAAGGTGCGACGCATGTTGCCTCCGACTTGGATCTCTAAGTTGCTTATGTTTGCGTTGCTCCTAGTGCTTATTTTCATGGGACTCCCTGCCAAAGCGCAAGATGCAATAGAACAAGAGCCCGCCGCGGACGAATTCGTCGAAGCCCCACAAGCAGTCGAAGTGGATTTCTTTTTGAATGATCAAGCTCAAGATGAAATGATCATTCGAGTCATTAGCAGACACATCGACAATGATATTCGTATTTGCAAGT
>JAGQOY010000091.1 GCA_020427005.1 Planctomycetales bacterium | reverse complement strand
TCACTCTCCCTGGAGAAGAGTCGGCCCGAAGGGCCGGCGCAGGGCGAAAACCCCGCCCCAGACAGGGAGTTTTCAAACACGCTCGAAGTTCAATTTATCCGACGTGGCACGAGTTCGCGACACTGTTGCCACAATACGATGAACGACGGAACAAGAATACTACGCACGATGAACGTATCTAACAATACTCCCAACGAGAGAGCAAAACCTAATTCGGTGATTCCTCTCAATACCGGCGTTTCTTCAAATGCAATTCCCAATGGAATCCAACTCGCCAGCGCCTGCAAAATGGCTGGACTCGCCATCGCGATAAATGTTCCCGCCATCACTACTCCGCAACTAGTGATAATACCTCCGGTTTGTGTAATCGCTCTGCGAACACCTTCCTGTAATCCAAACCGCTTCCATTCCTCGAATATGCGTGTAACAAGATACACGTTGTAGTCTTGCCCGACGGCGACCAGAATAACAAATAGAAACAAGGGTACTTTCCAATCTAGCCCCGTGTATTGACCTGCATACAAAGTTGAGAATGTTCCGTAGGTAATCCCCAGCGTTGTGAAGTAGCTCAACAATACCGTCATGACCAAGTAAGTTGAGAGAGCGAGTTTCCGCAATATCAAGATCAAAACCAGCCAGACACCTAGAGTAACCAAGACCTGAATCCGGCGCTGATCGGCTTGCGTAACACGGCGCAAGTCAGCTATGCCTACTGTCGTACCGGATCGACTGACCGTCGCACCAAACCAGGGCGATTGCGGATCATGAGTAAAATCGTCAACCCTCGCCAACAACCGATCCAATATATCACTGGCGGCCAATGAGAAGGCGTTCTCTCGGACAACCATGTCAAATCTTGCGACTCTGAGTGCCAGATTCACGGTACTCGAAATGTATCTTTCTCGAGTGATTCTGTGCTCAGTAAGGATACGTCGTCGCCATGCATCACTATCAAATAACCCCATCCGTCGATCAGGAGGATAATCGCCCAATGGGTCCGTCAAACTGCGTACCGAATCCACTCCGTCTATGTACAAACCATCCGACAATTCGTTACAAGCCGCTTGTAGACTAATCATGTCTTCGAATGGTTGTTGGCGTGTCAATAGAAACGTAATTGGGCTGGCATCTTGAGATGGAAAGAATTCGGAAATCAGTTTTGCACCTCGGCGACTCGGCGCGTTCGACGAGAGTTCTTCCGTTAGATCGTAGGTTACGCTTCCCGTACGAAAGAAACCGTACGTGGCTGGTAATCCCAAAATGAATAGGGTAGTAATCATTGCCAATTTGGGTCGACCCACGATGATTTCAGCAATCTTGCGCCAATAGGCCTGCCATCGTCCCGATCCGATCACCGCATAGCCGTCTACCGCCAGCGAGGTCATTCGTCCCCGACGTTCGATCGGCCAAAATGCCAGTAGTCCAAGAGCACTCAACATGGCAGGCGTAAATGTCAGGCATACTATCAGCGTAACAGCAAGTGAAATCGCGATGATTGGTCCGCTGAACTGGAATTTTTGGAAATCCGAAAACCACATCAAGGCTAAACCAACGATAGTCGTCAAGGCGCTCGCTACCAGCGCATCGTGAACGCTATACCAGGCCTTGGCGATCATACGGTAGAGCTGTGCGCGTGTATTTACCAATCCTTGCACCAACAACTCGCGACTGCGTGCCAGAAAAAACAGACAAAAATCTGTTCCTGCTCCAAACAACAGAACCACGATGAAGATCCTCGTGGTTGTAAAAACGCCGAGTCCCCAACTGCTAGGATCGGTGGGCGACTTGGCCAGCAGCGCAATCACACTAGTCGCTACCAGTAAACTGACAGCAATACTAGTAAGTGGAATGGCAACCAAAAATGGCCCACGATATACAGTTGCGAGGATGACCAATACCAACACGACGGTTACCCATTCGGTCTGCCGAACTCCACTACTGGCGGCTCTTAACATATCCGCGCCAATAGCTGCCGACCCACTAACTTCCGTTCTCAGATGAGATGATATTAAGGTCGAGTATTCGGACCGCAGAGCCTTCATCAGCCCTTCAATGCCTTCCAAGACGGCTATATTTCCGGTGGCTGTAAACTCCGTTGCCAGATTGACGGAAACCAACCGTGCATTCGGATCCTGACTTCCTAGCTTGTGCCCTACAATTGCATTTCTCCAACTCCAGACATCCCCTATAGCACGAGTCCAAGAGTCCGCCGGCAGGGATTGCAAAGGGAACTTCTGCTCTAAGATCAAGGCATGTGTGTCGAGGGATTCAGCAGCAGCAGTGAAATCGCCTTGAGCTTCCAAGGCTTTCGCCCGCCACCAGTAAACATCCGGTAGTCGCTGAAAACTGCGACCAGCAATTTCTGATTCAACGAATTGTGCCAACGCTTTGTCGATCTCAATTGCTTCGCTGGCATTGTCGAGAACCGTCTCGATCAACACGCTCTGCCTGGTTACAACACCGGACGCCTCTATTTCATGACCTAATTCTTGAATTGGTTGTTCGGACAATTTCTCCCAAGCATTGCGGGCTGCCATGTAATGCAATTGCCTGGCTACGTCGAGAGCCATAGCCAAGTCACCCGCAGTCAACGGTTCCTCTGCGATTGGAGATGCAAACACCAGAATCAGCTGACTTTTGGTACCCGCCCCTGGAAAGGCCTCTTCCAAGTTGTGTTGGCCAATCGAACTTGGAGAGTCGGGAGGTAAAAATGCCAAATCCCCGTCTGCTGCGATCGAATTCCACGCTGGGGCAGTAGCCCGCAGGACAATTACGACTACCAACCAGGTTAGGATTACGACCGGCCAGTATCGAGTCACGAGCTTGCTACAGGCAACTTTGTACCAAGCTAGGATCACTAGTGCTCTCCTCGCCGTCCAAACTGCTCACGAGTACGGTGGCCAAATTCCTTGGCCGCTTGATCAATCTGTGCTAATGTCTCATCGCGCGTTAACCCATGAGCACTACGAGCGGCCGCAATAATTGTGTTGCATTCGTTTTGATCCATTTGAATCGCTGCCGCCAACAATTTGGACTCGTCACCTGGCGGAACCACGATGAACCCGTGCTTATCGGCGTGTACCAGTTGTCCAGGATGAACAGCTGTGCCAAAAACTTCGACCGGACAACCCCATTGTACTGGCGTACTGTGAGCATGCCCAACACATAACCGACGCGCCAACGCCTTGAAGCCTGCGTTTGTCATTTCATCAACGTCTCGGATCGCTCCATCCACTATGGCACCTACACAGCCCAACGTCTTGTGGACGTTTGCATTGACCTCTCCCCAAAAAGAACCAATCACTTGCGGTCGATCGAGATCCTGGACGATCACAATTTTAGGGCCGTCTATAGAGGCTATATAGCGCCTATAATCACTCCACGCCGTAGGTAAATTCGCCTTGTGGGCTTTAACACTTGGTTGGATAACGACTGTTACTGCATATCCGACCATCGGCCCCATCTGAGGCATGAAGTCTCGGGTCTCCTCGAGATTCGTCACCGGGGCCGCTGCATCCAATGATGTGATTTGCTCCCAACCATTGTAAATCGTGGGCGTATTCCAGCGTTTCAGTTGCAACAATTCTGCGTGGAGAAGTTCCCGATGTGAATTCGACATTATTGAATGGATCCCTTGACGACGTTTGACGAAGGTTTTTTGCGAGGCAAGTGTGCGAAATCTCGGACGAAGAGTTCTGAAATGCGTGCTTTATCATACCGTAGGTTTATCCCGGGTGTTAGTTCCGCCTGTTTTCGAGCAGAAGCGTGGGGTTTTTGAAAATAATCTCATAGGACCATTGGCGCTCGCCAATAGTGCTTGATCATCTATACTATGTGTCCAATTGATTTATTCGGCACGCAAAGAAAGTATCGATTGATGCAAGACTGGGTACTGGAAGGTTCCACGGCGACTTTTTGCCGTGAGCATTGGCAAATAAAGGTTGATGGTAGCCATCCGCAAACTGGCATTTGTATCACAAATAGATCAAGCGCAGTCGTGCACCATTTGCTCGAGGTTCATCCGCTGCCACAGCACTCTTTGGTACCCGAGGAAATCTATGTACGCGAAGAGGACTTCATAACTCGCTTCTCGCAAAGCCCCCAGGATTCGTATAGCTTGCAACTTAACTGGAAACAGCTGATCACACCGACCTGCTGGGGTGTTGAGCTCTGGGTCAGCCTTCAAACAAATCTTCTCGACTCCAATCCCCAAGTGCAATTAAGCTGTCGCTCACCTCAGGCAGATTGGCAGAGTATCTCTCTCAGCGAGTTGCTGCCAAAAGAATATGCCAACGAAAGAAAGCCAGGCGCTTTTGTTTATCATTCAACGGAAGTTCCATCCGCTAATTCTACCGAATATACACTTCTGTGGTTGTTGGCACCTAGCGATGTAGCTTTGGCTCAGCTCCCTGAAAACTCAACTAACGGTCCAGTCGTACAATTGTTCGGTCAATTCATGGAAAAGGGAGTCATTCGCAGAGTCAAGGTAAGGTTGGTCGTGGTAGAAGGCCGACCACAAATGCAACAAATCGTCAGTATCTATCGTGATTTGGCTGACAGCCCGCTCCCATTAACCGCCTAGCTGGAGGCAACTTGGTGCCACAATCCCACGTCAAATGGGAAGCGGTCCCTTAAACAAACGTTTCACGTTAGTTTTTTTTCGATACCTAAGAGTTTGCCACACCTTTCCAAATAGACTGCTTGGGCTGAGCGGATCCTGCAAGCGACGGTTTAGTTCAACGTCCTCTTCGCGAAAAATTATGTGCCCCACTGCGTTAATGTTTCCAGGCGAATTCTCAGTCTGGTTTATTAGGTCCTCTATCTCTCTGGTGATCCTCTTTGCATCAATCTGTATAGCAAGCATTAGTTCGTTCCGTTCAATGGGTTGATCCGAAGTGCAGGCATGACAAGATTGGAACGGCCATATCTAAGGGACAATATTGTCAATGTGAATTTGGATAGCTTTCACGGGCCCTGGATTGAGTAACACCGCACATCACTTCTACGAAAAGCGATTGAAATTATGACCACACGCATGATTGCTACAGGCGAAGCTACTGCTATTCTTCCAGCTGGCAGTTCTCATTCACCGGTGACGGTTATTGGCACCGAGGCTATTCGAGAGACCTTCGACGATCTTTGTTTGCAACAGGCTATTAACAGCCGCACGGCGCCTGGGGTGAGCCAGCTCGTCCTTAACCCAGATGCTCATTGTGGTTATGGTGCGCCCATTGGTTGCGTTATGGTGTCCCCAACTCATATCTATCCTGGTCCAGTTGGAGTTGATATCAAATGCTCGATGAGTTTACTACAACTAGATCTACCAGCTGAGGCAATTGATGAACGTCCAGTACGACGCGAACTTATCAATGCCGTTTGCAGACGCATACCTACTGGAGCCGGGCGGGGATCTCGGCATGTCGAAAAAGGACGCGAGGTCTCAACTGAACTCGGTAAACGCGTCCTGACCGAAGGAGCAAGTCCGAGTGTATGCGATGCTCTGGGCATACCGCCAGAATGGGCCGAACGCTGCGAAGACTCATTTCATCGTGGACACGACGATACTAGCGATGCACTTGTCCAGCGACTTGAGCATCTTGAGTTCGAGGAGGCCCTACCTAAACTTCCCCAAAAACTCCAACAGTTGGGGTCGTATGGAGGCGGCAACCATTTCGGTGAGTGCGAAGTGGTTGAACTCAACCGCGAGCAATCAGAAAATGAATTGGCAGCACAGGTTTTTGGTTTGCGTGATCAGCACGTCGCGTTTTTGTCTCACTGCGGTTCCCGAGGCATTGGGCACCTATTGGCTACACGCCAGTTCCGTAGCTTGCAAGCAAAATTCGCTACTTGGGGTATCCCGTTACCCGGTCAGGACCGGGAATTGGTTTATGCACCCTTAGGTACGACAGAGGCAGACGACTATTTAGACGACATGGCTCTAGGTGCCAACTTCGCAACCGTAAATCACTTACTTATCAACGCGCTTGTATTGGAAGCCTTTCAAGAGATTCTCCCTGGCACGACTGGACAACTCGTGTACTTCATCAGTCACAACATTGCACGCCGCGAGATTGTCGAAAACCGCCCGGCCTGGGTACATCGCAAGGGAGCTACGCGAGCCTTTCCTGCAGGCCATCACGCCCTACAAGGCACACATTTCGCTGAAACGGGACATCCAATCTTGCTGCCAGGCAACCCTCAAGCTGGGTCAAGTGTCATGGTGGCCACACCTGGGGCAGCAAAAAGTTGCTTTAGTGTCAATCACGGCGCTGGGAGAGTCTTGGGAAGAAAGCGGGCTATTCGTGAGTTGGATCAAAGAGCCATCGACCTATCTTTTGACTCGGCAGACATACTTACAAACTGCAGAACATACCCGCGAGATGAGGCCCCTGCGGCATACAAGAACTTTGAGGAAGTGCTGCGTAGCGTCACCATGGCCGACTTGGCCCGCGAGGTAGCCCGGCTAAAAGCGCGATTCGTTATCAAAGATGCCAGCGATGCGGATGACTAGGTCGGATCCGATCCTTCTTGATGATTGCCTGTAACGGCCATCTTGCCTGCATGCTAGAATGCCTCAAAGGAAACAACTCATGAAGCATCTTCGTGTGGGAAATGCGATGGATAAGAAGGCGGCAGGGGACATTATTTGGCAGGGAAAGCATTTGCATATTCGCAACCTTGATGGTTGGGAATTCGTATCTCGGAATACGCGTCGCCCGGCAGTGGGAATTGTCGCCGTTCATGATGATCTCCGCGTGGTGTTGGTGGAACAATTTAGGCCACCAGTAGAGACAAGTACCATTGAGATCCCCGCTGGCCTAACTGGAGATATCCTTGGCGAGGAGGATGAACATCTGTTAGAGGCGGCCCGACGAGAACTTCTAGAGGAAACTGGCTTTGAAGCAGATCATTGGCAGCCATTGATTGCAGGCTTTTCTTCACCAGGAATCACGGACGAGTCGATCACTCTCTTCTTGGCTCGCAAATTGCATCGCACGGGTGCAGGTGGTGGCGTGGATCATGAAAATATTAAAATACACGAGATACCGCTATGTGAGGTCTTTCAGTGGCTTCAGAGAGGAAATCGACAAGCAGACCTGAAATTGTTCGCGGGGATATATACAGCCATGCAGGTTTTGTCTCTGGGTGGGGGCGACTGCTCCGAAGAAAATGCTTGACGAGCCCAGATGCGGGCAATTAGTCTGTATCGGTAACCACGGGCATTCTGCCCAAAAGAAGTCGAAACTTTCAATCTACCGGGTGGTATTCTCATGGCAATGTTGTGGCCAATTCTCTGGGGCGTCTTCATGCTAGCGCTGATCATGAGCGTCGTGGTGGTGACCTTGCGTGAGAAAAAGGCTCGAGCCAAAGCCATTCAGGATATGGCTCCTAAACCCCTAGACGTGCCAACTGGGCCGATTGGAGATTTTGCCGAAAACGATGAGATGGGTGCGTTTGGCCAAGAGGAGGACGCCTTCAAATAGGAAGTTCCGGCTTTGTATCGCACAACGGTAGAATGGGATTCGCCGAATCTACCATCTCTTGAATCGTCACCCGTTTTAGGCTTTCTTCAACCATGGCATAAGTCTTGTCCAATTCACAATGCAGTGGGCAGAGACTTGTGTGAGATTTAAGCCCCAACGGACAAGTTGTGATACGACGCACTGGATTGATCGAATTGACTACATCCAGAATCGTAATTTCCGATGTATCTCTGCTGAGGATATAGCCGCCACCAGGTCCAGGCTTTGATTGCACGAGTCCCGAAGCAGCCAACGTTTGCAGCACCCGTGTCAAATATCTTCTAGGTACCTTCGTCTTTTCTGCCAGAGCATCTGCGGACCAAGGAACAATCGGTGGCACTGCCATGGATGCCACAGCACGCAGTGCATATTCGGACGTACTGGATAGCACGAATCATTCTCCTTCGATCGATCAGTCATGTTCAAACTACGCGCCGACAAGCTAGATTGTCCGCCAAACTGGAACTCCTGCTATCAGAGTAGACTCAGTCTTGTGATGTGTAATGTACCATGATCATTGCCACCGCAGTAAGCAATGTAACTCCAACCAACGTCCACCCTACGCGGCGAATGTGGCGAACAGCTGGCGGAAACAAAAACAACCACCAGGCGGCAATAAGCATTGGCAACACTGCCCACGGTCGCACCCCTCTCAGCCCCCATACTAGGCAACATGCTGTCAATGTAGCCAGCAAGATCCAGTGAATGTGTCGTGGTAATCGCTTCTTTGCGGCAACTATGCTGCGAACGCTGGTGGTAGTAGCCGCAAATCCAAGCATCCAAACAGCCCACACCTGATACGCAATTTGCCACTCGCACCCAGCTAATATCTGCAGCGGTACAACCGGCATCGACAACGCACCAACACCCAATAGTTGCGCTCCAAAGGTACGGTTCAAATCCCGGTAGGCCATCATGAATCCAAAGCCGGCCAACATTAGGCAGCCTACCAAGCTCCACCGCGCTTCAGAATCACCCATGACCAGGGCAACTCCACCGGTCAAGCTAGTGATTACTACCAACCCCAGCCAACGCCGAAACGCTGAACCTGCTAGGCGCTGAGCACGTTTGCCACGACCGCCTAGCACTATTAAAAGCGGCTCGTGCGATAGGAAGCCCGCCACAGCCGCCAGGATGACACACCAACCTGGCACGGAGTTATTCCCACAGGCAATTGCTGTCACGATCGGTAAAATAAGAATGGCATACGCCCCGTGCTCTTTTGGCTTGAAGTCCTCCGACCTAGGTCCTTTCGGTAGGTCAAGGTCAGACTTTGCCGGACGAGCAATGTGAATGACTCTCAAACGCTGATCCCTTTGCCAGGATAATGAAAAGACCTTACCGCGTTTACCTGCTCAAAATGAAGTTGCTTGACGACGCGCACCCTATTCTGTACACTTTGGTGTAGATTTGCAAGCTCCTAACCAATGAGTTGGATGCTCGTGTCAGCGCAAAACGCGTTGAGCTGCCTTTCCTATGGAAACATTGAAACTCCAAATCGACTGAATTTCCTTCGGGTGGTGCGCGATGAAAACAAGCATGGCATTTGGTTTTGCTTGGCTGTGGCTACATTTTTTCATTTCATGGCCTGTTCAAGCCCAATTTGCAGTCCACATCGACCTTGAAGCGGCGCCCTTCGATTACGAGCAGACGCAAGATGACAATCGCGTAACTCGACTGTTGAAGGATATCAAATCTGGAAACGTTCAATTGGTATCAACTCCGGACCACGGGTATCTCGAGAGTTTGTTAGCTGCCTTGCAGATTCCAATTTCCAGCCAGGGCCTTGTCTTCTCAAAGACCAGTCTCCAAGTTCAGCACATTACAAGATGGAATCCGCGGGCCATTTATTTCAACGACGATACCTACGTGGGCTGGGTTCGCGGCAGTGATTTAATGGAAATATCCACAGTTGACCCCAAGTTAGGAGCTGCGTTTTATGCTGTCGAAATGACGCCCTGGAAGGCTCAGATCAAGCGTGCCAATTTCGATTGTTTGGGATGTCATGCGACATCGATGACGCAAGGCATCCCGGGACACACTGTCCGCAGTGTATTCCCCGCCGTGGACGGTACTGTGGACGCGAGGCGAGAATCGTTTGTTACGACGGATACCAGCCCCTTTCGCGAGCGGTGGGGTGGATGGTACGTAACTGGAACCCACGGAAGTATGCGGCATATGGGCAATACTTTTTTGCAAGGAGGCATTTTTGACACCTCGGCCAAGAGCAATCTACAGTCGCTGTCAACGGAGTTTGACGTTTCCGAGTACCTTTCACCGCACAGTGACATTGTGGCTCTCATGGTCTTAGAACATCAAACCCAACTTCACAATGCCTTTACCAAGGCCGACTTCTCGGTCCGCCAACTTTTGTTTGACCGCCAGAACCAGCCACCTAGCGTCGACGAACAGCGAAAATGGGAGCTGGACATTAAGAACATTGCTCAGGAGGTTGTCGAGCAACTGCTTTTCTGCACCGAATTCCCGTTGTCGAGTAATATCACTGGGACATCTTCATTTTCTCGGGATTTTCAGAACTTGGGGCCGCATGATAGGCAGCACCGCTCGCTCAGGGATTTTGACTTGGAAACCCGATTATTTAAGTTCCCTTGCAGCTATTTGATCTACTCCCAGGCGTTTCAATCACTGCAACCACCATTACGAGCCGAGATCCTGAACCAGTTGTTTGCTGTTCTAAGTGAAGAATCACCAGAACCCGCAGTTGCCCACTCGAAATTCGGCCATCTAACGACACAAATGCGGCGTGACATCCTGGCCATCCTAACGGATACTCTCCCGGACCTACCAAATGATTGGCAGTCTGGGAAATAGGCCCTTAAGAAATTAAGAGTTCTCTCTAGCCCTACGTCTAACGCCGGTTATTGGAATTTGAGCGGCAAACGATTAGACTGTCCCTCGCCATAGGCCTCAAACGGGGCCTTCATCCCTCCTCTCGTCTTCCAGGCGGCCTGCGCGTCCCTTATGCCTAATTTCATTGTTCGTTGTGGTGTCATGCGAACTTTGCATGTCATGCAAGCAAAGCAAGACTTTGCGCGTGGTGCGAGAGTCATTACGCGCACTTCGCGGGGGCTAGAAGCAGGCGATGTGCTGTGCGAAGCCACCGAACAGGCTGTGGCCCAACTGCCCGAACCACCCGGCGGAACCATTCAGCGGCTGATGACCCAAGAGGATGAGAATGAGCTAGCTCACATCGCGGCACGTGCCGACGACGAGGCCGAAATGTGTATCAAGCACATTCACGAACTCAACTTGCCGATGGACTTAGTGGATGTCGAACGAGTATTTGGCGGCGAACGTGTGGTAATTTATTATTTGTCTGAGAGCCGTGTTGACTTTCGGGAACTAGTTAAGTTGCTGGCTCACGACTTTCAAACTCGCGTAGAAATGCGCCAGATCGGAGTACGGGACGAGGCCAAACTACTGGCCGATTACGGGGACTGCGGCAAGCCAGTTTGCTGCAATTCTCATCTGGTGAAAATGCCGCCAGTCTCGATGAAGATGGCTAAAATGCAGAAAGCTACACTCGATCCCAATAAGATTTCTGGGCGATGTGGGCGGCTCAAATGTTGCTTGCGATATGAATTCGATATTTACGATGAACATCGCAAGAGCCTGCCGCGTGTAGGTGTTGACATTGTGACAGGCGTCGGCCGTGGTCGTGTGCTGGGACAGGAGATTTTAGCACGGCAACTGCTTGTTCAGATGGAAGATAATCGCAGAATACTTATTCACGTCGACGAAGTTTTGTCCGTACTGACGAAGAGGAATTCGGATCGCGATGTCACCGATTCCTTAGACGATGACGACTCCCAGGAATTGGAGTAGACACAATCGTGCCCGATCGCATTCACCCTATTATTGCTCTATTGCAGCAAGACCAGCGATACAACCTGGATGCCTACGAGTTTGTGCGTGACTCTCTTGCGTATGCTCAAGAAGTTTTGAAAATGCCCGCCGAAGGTGAAGAAGGCGAACACCACATTACAGGCCAGCAACTTTGTGAAGCGATTCGCCGATATGCTTTGGAACAGTATGGTTTCATGTCCAAAACAGTGCTCAATAGCTGGGGCGTCCACGCAACCGGAGATTTTGGTGAGATTGTTTATAATTTGATTCGCATCAAGCATATGCGAAAATCACCATCCGACCGACGTGAAGATTTTGACGATGTCTACGACTTTGGGACAGCTTTCGATCCCATCTTTGAACTGTCCGGCAGTGACGATGTCTAAAACTATTCGCTTGTGGCTCACAGCGGCCGTATACGTCGTTTGGCTACTATTGCTAGCATACATTGCTTGGGTGAATATCCAGTCTGGCAATCCATAGAACAGTCTTCATCTAAGTGTAGCGATAGCCACACGGACGTATAGCGTGTGTTTTCAAGGAAATCATTGAGCAAATGTGCGAAAAAACGCTACTCCTTCGTGAAGTTTGCTCTAGTCTGGCAAACATTTAGTCTGGCTTGGAGGCCTTGTATTTTCTCAAACTCTAGGCTGCGCAGGTATGGCCCAGTGGCTACAATGACCGACATGCGTGTTTCCTTTGTTGGTTCTTTTACTGGCCAGAGCTGTCTGGCCAGTGAGCACTATCTGCATTTGAGACTCAACCAATGGCCCTTAACAAGACTGTGTTGGGCCTAGCCATTATTCAGTGATAATTGTGATCAGGAGCAACGGTGTTTATGAAGTTAGTTAAGCAGATTTTGATTGGTTCGATCACGCTTGGTATTGTTGGGAACAATCTTCCAGCCGAGGATTGGCCTACCTTCGGTGGCGTGGGGCGTGATTCCGTATCTTCTGAGACAAATATCGTTGATTCTTGGGATACCGATGGCCCTCGATTGCTGTGGACCGCAGTGGGAGCTGGCAAAGGTTATGCTAGTCCAGCCGTTGCTAACGACCAAATTTGCACATTGGGCGACCATCTTTCGACAACCAGCGATGGGCAAGAGTATCTGGTTTGCTTTGACGCAAAATCAGGTAAGGAGCTTTGGAAGACCGCAGTCGGTCCGAGTTGGGATGAGCATGGGGGACGCACCAGCTGGAATGGCGCACGCAGCACTCCCACGATTGACGGTGATATGGTGTATGTAACGACACCTTTTGGCAAGCTTGTGGCAGCTAATCGGAACAATGGTTCCATCCTCTGGACCAAGGATTTGAAAGCTGACTTTGGAGGGAAAAAGAAAGACAATTGGGGCTACAGCGAGTCACCTCTTATCGACGGCGCATTGCTTGTTTGCACACCTGGAGGTTCCAAGTCAACTGTCGTAGCTCTTGACAAAATCACGGGTAGCACCGTTTGGACCTGCGTTCGGGATGGTGACGTCGGGGCTGGACATTCCTCCATTGTTGTTAGCAATGTTGGCGGACGAAAAGTTTACGTCCAAAATACTGGCATGGGTCCCATGGGTATTGATGCCCTTACCGGAGAACTTCTTTGGACCTACGACACGAATCCACCCACTGCATTCATCCCCAGCCCCATTATCAACGGTGACTTGGTGTTTACTTACGCCGGTTATGGACTTGGCGGGGCACTTTTGCAGCAAATCGCTGGCCCTGGAAATAAGGTCTCAATCAAAGAACACTATGGACTGAATAAGGAGTTGGGCAACAAGCATGGCGGCCTTGTTCTTGTTGATGGGTATCTCTATGGGGGACGTGAGGACAAAAACGTAATATTCTGTGCAGACCTAAAAACGGGAAACATCGCCTGGGAAGAACGTGGTTCGGGCTCAGGGTCAACCTCCGTAGCTGCCGTCGACGGTAAACTAGTCGTTCGATACCAGGATGGCACAGTAGCTCTGGCACGGATTAACGCTGATAAGTTGATCGAATCCAATCCCTTCAAGGCTCCCGGGTCAGGGGACAGCAACATGCCAAGCTGGGCTCATCCAGTAGTTTCTGGCGGCAAACTTTTGCTCCGTGAAAATGACTCCATACTTTGCTACGACATCAGCAAGTAGGAGTGTCCTCGGTGGGACATGTTGGTTACGAGATGTTTTTCCAAGCTTGAGTTCAGAGGATTGGGTGAGGCTACGAAGCCTGGACCGTTGCCAAACGCGGGAAACTCACCCTTTCCACTGCCAGTTCTGATTCTTCAAAAACTTGAGGGGGGCGTTGGCTGCCCCCCCATTCGGAATCTGAAGCTCCCAAGTACAGAATGGGCGTGACTTGGTCCAGTCCAGTCCTTTATAATGGGAGTGAAACTTATTTCTCACTCGGAAAGAGGATGGAGCGAGATGAATAACACGTCCAAATATCGGCATACGCAACGATGGCAAATCGTGGCCATTGTTGTCACCGCTTGTTTTTGCAGTTGCCTCGCTCTGGTATCCGGTTTTTACTTTGGTTCCCAAGTAAATCCCGTAACGACTGGCAGTGCCCAACCATTATGGGCATCTTCCGCCGCCTTTTCCGATAATATGGCAGTGGCGACCGGTGCAATCAGCGATGATGCTGAGGGGGTCTTTTTCCTGGACAACCTTACCGGAGACTTGCAGTGTCTGGTTTACTACCCGCGATTTGGAGGATTCGGTGCTCGTTTCTTCACGAACGTGCTCCAACAACTGCCAGGTGGGGGCAAAAACGCAAAATACCTAATGGTAACTGGACAAGCCTTACCGAGAGCAACTACTGGAATCACCAAACCTGGAGGCTCGCTCGTCTATGTTACAGATGTCAATAGCGGCATGTTCGCCGCGTATGCGGTACCGTGGAATAATACGGCCGAAGCCAGCGGCAGAGTTCAAGCTGGACCACTGGTCTTTGTGGGCGGTGGCCCCATAAGAAATTATCAGATTCGCGACCCAGGTAAGAACGCTGGTGCTGGAATACCTGCTGTCGTGGACCCGAACGCCGTAGTTCCTAAGTAGCCACTCATCCTACCTATTAATCGCCTTTTGCCTCGCTGCGTTAGTCTTGAGATCTAATTGGCTGGATAAATACATGGCGATTGTCTCCATGCAATGCTATGTTGCAGGCAAAGCTGTGGAGCGGTACATTAGGACCAGCTTTGTGGATTCATGTGTACGCATGTTCCATGCTTTTCACTGGTTTGAGGGATTCTACTCTAGTCCTGGAGCAGCGAACCTTGGTTTGCTCGGGATTGCGTAGCTGACCCCGAAAAACTTGATTGCTATCGCGAGCCTTCACCCACTTTTCATCGGGGGCGAGCATCTTCTGTTTTTGGAAATAGTGGATGTTTCGAGCTATCGCAATTCGATCCACCAAAGCGCCGTGTGTTTGTGATTTCGCTTCGCCAACACTCGAAAGAAATTAGCTTTTGGACCCTGTGTAGCATAACTGTTCGTTTGGTATCGTTCCGGTGGTATACCTAATCCTTATTTGTAGTGCTTGTTGTCTATTCGCTTGGACAACGGTTGTTTACTCAGAGCTCGCTCTGGGACTGCAGCCGTCCGTGGATATTCCGCACGAGGCTACAAGGTGTACCACTGATTGGAGCGTGTACATGCCAAACCGTGTGAACTTTGGTCGCGGATCTCCGACCGCAGTTGCACGGAACATTGTTTGGACTCCGACCCGCGATTCAGAAATGTGTCGCCAGTGTGTTCACGACTGCGCGCATTTATGCTGCATAGCTTGCGCTTGGACACAATAGTTATCGGCATTCGAGCGTCGAACCACTGATACCTGCGGTTCCCAAGTTACTTTCTTTTCGATGGCGAATATGCATAAGAAAAAGAAAGGTTCAACTGTGGAACTAGCTTCCATGTTTTTGCCCGCGCTGCAATTACCAGCCTTGCCCTATCCGCTCCTTGCCGAGGGTGAGCTTGGCTCGATATTGATCGCCACTATAGGGCTGGTCCTCGGGGGTGGAGCAATCCTGCTTGTCAATTATCTGCGCGGTCGAGATGCAAAGACCCAGGCTAAAGCAATTCTTGAACAAGCCCAGGCAGATGCCACGAATACACGAAGGGCTGCTGAACTTGAGGCAAAGGAGTCGGCGTTACAGCAAAAACAAGTGTTGGAATCTGAATCCAATAAACTGCGTGAATCCATAAGGAAGAAAGAATCTGCTTTAGATCGTCGGGAGGAGACGCTTCAACAGTCTGCGGACGATCTTCGGAAGCAAGAAAAGATGGTGGAAACCAACCAACGGCGTCTAGCTGAAAGAATTCAGGAAGCATCCAAGCGTTCCGAAGAGCTAAAGTCCATCGTTCAACAGCAGACACAACAACTTCAGTCGATCAGCGGATTGTCGCGCGAAGAAGCTTCGCAACGGTTGCTGAAGCTATTGGAGGACGAACTTGAAAAGGACATCGGAAATCAGATCCTGAAACATGAGAGAAGGGTCACAGAGATAGCCGAGCAAAAGGCACAAGAAATCATTTTGACTGCCATGCAGCGTTATGCGGCTGCGCATACCGCCGATTCAACAACCAGCACGGTTGACATTCCAAATGATGATATGAAAGGACGAATTATCGGCCGGGAAGGTCGCAATATTCGCGCCTTTGAAAAGGCGACGGGAGTCGACGTAATCATCGATGACACTCCTGGAGTGGTTATCGTCAGCGGCTTTGACCCAGTGCGACGCGAGGTGGCGCGTTTATCACTTGATAAACTGATTTCAGACGGCCGCATTCATCCGTCTCGCATTGAGGAAATTGTTACAGAAACCAATACTGAGATTGAAAAATACATACGACGCAAGGGTCAAGAGGCCGCTGAGGAAGTCAACATAAGTGGTTTGCATGAACGCGTGATTTACATGTTGGGCCGCCTCCATTTTCGTACAAGTTTTAGTCAAAATGTCTTACGGCACAGCGTAGAAGTGGCTTTCTTGAGCGGGTTGATGGCTGAGATGACTGGGCTCAATCCCGATTTGGCTCGACGCGCCGGGTTGCTTCACGATATCGGTAAAGCAGCCGATCACGAGTTAGAAGGTGGCCACCCAAAGATTGGTGCTGATTTGCTCAAACGCCATGGAGAAAAGGAAATTGTCGTGCATGCGGCGCTCGGACATCATGATCAGCTAACCACGGACTATCCGTATACATTGTTGGTCGCAACCGCGGATGCCTGTAGTGCCTCCCGTCCGGGAGCACGTCGCGAATCATTGGAACGTTATATCAAGCGGATGGAGGAACTCGAATCGATCGCTAAGAGTTTCTCGAGTGTCGAACAAGCCTTTGCAATTCAGGCTGGACGCGAATTGCGGGTCATCGTCAGCGCCAAAGACACGGACGATGCGGTCGCAGCAAAAATTTGTCGCGATATAGCCAGAGCCTTTGAGCAGCAGTTGACATATCCCGGTGAGATTAAGGTCACCGTAGTTCGAGAATCTCGCTTTACTGATGTCGCGCGTTAATCTTTGACAGAGTTGGATTACTCCGCATGTCGCTAGATCCGCTGTCTTCGGACGGTTTTCACGAAATTCCGATACCTCCGCCATCCCCCTCATGTATGCGGCTGGTGATGATTGGAGATATTGTTGGCAAGCCAGGACTGCGCATTACCTGCGCTGCCATTCCTTGGCTTCGACACGTTCTTCGCACTGAGATTATTATTGCCAATGCCGAGAATTCTTCCGATGGATCGGGAATACGCACCAAGGACTACCGCCGCCTGACTGATGCCGGAATCGATGCAATTACATTGGGTGATCACCTTTACCGCAAACGAGAAATCATCGATGTCCTGGAGACGGCCCCTAACATCATCCGTCCCGCTAATCTTCCCGATACCGCACCGGGTAAATCAACGTGCGTGGTAAGTTCACCCAATGGCCATACCGTAGCGATCACTTGCGCTTTGGGGCGAGTGTTTATGAAACCAGTGGATTGTCCATTTCACGCGCTATCGCGTTCGCTGGCGACAATACCTACCGAAACTCGAATACGTTGCGTTGACTTTCATGCTGAGGCGACTAGCGATATGCAGCTCATGGGGCGATATTTGGACGGACAGGTTTCCGCCGTATTAGGGACCCATACCCACGTTGCCACAGCCGATGAGCAAATCCTGCCTGGCGGTACTGGATTTCAATGTGATGTGGGCATGACCGGGCCCTTTGAAAGCATCCTGGGACGCAAAATCGACGCCGTCATGGAAGCCACCTTACATGCCATACCCACAACCTTTCAAGTTGCTACCGGTAACGTGCGACTCAATGGGACTTGGTTTGATGCCGACTTAGAATCCGGCAAATGCGTCGCCATCGGTCGCCTCAATCTCAGTGAGATCATGCTCGACCATTACAATTCGTCAAGAGCCTCGGTACGCCAACTGCTCTAACCAGAGCTTCAGGATTCATGGCAGTACGCGACTGTCCGAGTGTCGCCGGTAAGGTTGAGCACGGCTTTACAGGTAAACCTGTCCCTAAACCTATTCACGCCGTTGACTTGGAGATTGCACCTTCATGGATTGGATCATACGCTGTGGATTAGTTGACGATACCGAGATCCTAGTCAAGTTCAATGAACAAATGGCATTGGAAACAGAAGGGAAGGTGCTTGATCAACAGATTGTATCGCGAGGAGTTTGGCGGGCTCTCCAGGGAGCTCCCGAAACTCGTTATTACGTGGCCGAGCATCAGCAACAGGTTATTGGCCAGCTCATGGTAACAAGAGAATGGAGCGATTGGCGAGATGGTTGGCTGTGGTGGCTTCAAAGCGTTTATGTTGATCCCAAGTTTCGCGGTCGCGGCGTCTTTAGATCCCTTGTGGTACATGTATTGAAATTAGCCGAGCAAGCTCCAGACACAGTTGGTGTGCGGCTTTATGTGGAACGCGAAAATCGAGCTGCCCAGGCTGTCTACCAGCGCACAGGATTTCAAGATTCTGGCTACTTGGTGCTCGAAAAAATGTTGTCCCCGTGACGCTTTCTGCTTTCCATTACTTCCACGCTCGACAAAAGTCCGTTCTCACTCACAAATCGTTACAATACAACTTCACAGCTCGACCTTGCGTATCGCCAATGTGAGTCGCGTGCCTACTGCCGTGTACTCCAATAGACTTCATGGATTCGCTCAGCGAAATTTTCATTGGAAGGCTGCGTGTTAGTTGGGCCGCAATCGTCAATCTCAATTCCTAAACTAGAGGCAATCGATGTGTGATCAAGATCATTTCGAGGAAGACGTCAAAAAATACTCTCGACGCGATGTAGGTGCGCTGGCGGCCTGGGGAATGGGCGCAACCATGATGTTACCTCGGCCCGCCAATGCGGCCGAGGTTTCGCAGAAAAATGTTTCCATCAAGACCCCCGCGGGCGAATGCGACGCCTTCTTCGTAACTCCCGATCAAGGCACTCACCCAGCCGTGCTGGTGTGGCCGGATATTTTTGGATTGCGTCCAGCGTTTGAGCAGATGGCTAGGCGTCTAGCAGAATCAGGCTTTTGCGTTTTGGTAGTGAATCCGTTTTATAGAACAAAAAAATCACCCACTGCTGCTCAAGGCGCAAATACACCTATTCAGGAAGTCTTTCCGCTCGCACGTTCGTTGAATGCCGAAACACATGTCGAAGATGCTAAGGCATTCGTAGCCTGGCTTGATTCTCAAGCCCAAGTGAATAAAGAAAAGAAAATTGGCACCATCGGATATTGCATGGGCGGCCCCATTGTTTTTCGAACTGCTGCCGCAGCCGCTGATCGTATCGGTGCAGCTTGCACTTTTCATGGCGGCGGACTTGTTTCACAGGAACAAACCAGCCCCCACCTGCTGATTCCTGAGATGAAGGCTCAGTTTCTCATTGCTATCGCCGAAAATGACGACGGACGTGATCCCAATGCCAAAAGCGTGCTCAAGGATGCATTTCAGCAGGCTCATCTCATGGCAGAAATTGAGGTTTACCCTGCAGCTCACGGATGGTGTCCACCAGATTCTCGGGTCCACAATCCGGAACAAGCTGAAAAGGCCTGGTCACGTATGCTTGTCTTATTTGAAAAAGCGCTGGCCTAATCTCCTTCCTTTCTTTCCCGAAACTAAGAGCGCCTAAGACCAAGGAATCGCTCAACCATAAGAAGCCGCATTGGTAAAAGTAGGATAGGTTTTCAGCGTTTCCAGCCTATCTTCTTGCTGACAGGCTAGAAGCTTATCCTACTTAAATCCTGCCAGTAATTGTCAAGCGACTTTTAAGCACCCACTTTGTCAATTCGTGACCCAAGTGGGTGCCAAATCATCCTTTATCATCAGCGGGCCAACACCCCTAAGTCAGCGAACATCAAGTGGCCAAGAAGCGACCTGCAAATTCTTCCAGTCAAAAGTTTCTGGATGGTTTTGAACCTGAAAAGCCGTTACTCAATTCACCAGAGCCAACCGCTACAACCGCTCCCCCACCGGGACAGTTTTCGATCACACCTCCTGCTCAATTGGCTGCGAACCCGGGTAACGTTCTGTTCGAGCACACGACTTCCGACATCCCCGACGATTTATCGGGCCAAACCGTCGTGCTTGTGGACTCACATTCGCTGATATACCAAATATTTCATGCAATGCCACCGATGAGCAGCCCCAACGGAACGCCCGTATCGGTAGTTCACGGTTTCTTACGGGACATTCTCGATTTGCGAGACCGATGGCAGCCCGCCTTCATCTGGTGTGCCTTTGATCTTTCAGAAATCACATTTCGAAACGAGCTTTATGAGCCCTACAAGGCACATCGCGATCCCATGCCCGACGAACTGAGAACGCAGATCCCACTGGTACGCCAGGTTCTACAAGCTTTAGGAGCTGGCATTGCCGAAGCACCTGGTTATGAAGCTGACGACGTGCTTGCCACACTGGCACGACAAGTTGAATCGCGAGGCGGACTTGCGATTGTAGTTACTAACGACAAAGATTGTCGCCAATTACTGTCTGACCATGTTAAGCTGTTTAACATTCGAAAAAACGAAGTCTTCGAAGAGCCGGAGCTGAGGGCCGCCTGGGGCATAGCACCAGCGCAAGTTGTAGACTTCCAAGCCCTCGTCGGAGATAGCGTCGACAACGTGCCTGGGGTTCCCTTAATTGGCCCCAAATTCGCGCAACAGTTACTTGAGCAGTATGGCAATCTCGATACCGTGCTAGAAAATGCTGCTCAGGTAAATGGAAAGAAACGAGCAGAGAATCTGCGTGAGTTTCGTGATCAGGCCTTACTATCAAGGGAGCTAGTACGACTACGAGTCGACGTTTCGCTCGAAATAGACTGGCGCAACGCCAACTTCAGCCGTCGTAGGCCTCGCGATTTGAAGCACTTGTTCGATGACTTTGGATTCCGTCGATTGGCGGACCGAGTTTTGGCAGACGACCAATCAATTCCTGCACTACAAACCGCATCAGCAACTCAATACACGTTGGTTGCTTCGATCGAGCATTTGCAACAACTATCCACAGAGCACTTAGAAAGTGCTGCGCTACTTTCAATCGACACCGAGACCACAAGTACCAATGCTCGAGCTGCCGAGTTGGTTGGCATTTCGATTTCATGGAAACCTCGACAGGCTGTCTACATTCCCATTCGATGCCCTGCTACAGAAGCGCAACTGGCTCTGGATGATGTCATCCGAGTTTTACGTCCAAGTTTCGAAAATCCAGCCATTAGAAAGATTGGGCAGAATATTAAGTACGACTTGATCGTGCTTCGAGGCCATGGACTTGATGTAAAAGGCGTTATGTTCGATACGATGGTCGCTGATTATTTGATCGACCCTGGCCAACGCGATCATAGCCTTGACGGTCTGGCCGAGCGACACCTGAGTTTTCAGACGATAAAAATCAGGGATCTAATTGGCACAGGTCGTGAGCAGCTTTGCATGTCCCAAGTCCCGTTGTCGCAAATAGTTCCCTACGCCTGCCAGGACGCAGATCTGCCTCTGCAACTCTTTCCGCTATTAGATGAGAAAATACAACTCCAAGGCCTACGCGCGCTCTATGATGATCTCGAGATTCCCTTGTTGCATGTACTATCGGACATGGAGTACTTGGGAATTCGTGTAGACACTGACAGGTTGAGCAAGTTAGCCCTAGAGTTTGAGACGCGTATTGAGTCGATTCGGGAAAGCATATTTCGAATTGCCGGCACTGAATTCAATTTGGATTCGCCCAAACAACTGGCTACTATTCTGTATGACCAACTCAAATTGCCGATCGTGAAGAAAACTCGGACAGGTCCCAGTACAGACGCCGAAGTCCTATCGCAGCTTAGTGCCTACCACGCACTTCCCGTACAGTTACTGGAGTATCGACAGTTGGCCAAGCTCAAAGGCACATACGTCGATGCTTTACCTCAGTTGGTGTGTCCTAAGACAAATCGAATTCACACTTCTTTTCGTCAGGATGTAGCCGCGACGGGTCGCTTGAGTAGTGCTGATCCCAACCTACAGAATATCCCTGTCCGCACTCAAGAAGGTCGACAGATTCGTGCCGCTTTTACAGCGGATCCACCAGAGTGGCATTTGGTAGCCGCGGACTATTCGCAAATTGAATTGCGCGTCCTTGCTCATTTCTGCCAAGATAGCAACCTCACTCATGCTTTCCTTCAAGACCGAGACATTCACGCTCAAGTTGCCAGTGAAGTGTATGGAGTCCCCTTGGACCAGGTTTCAGCAGCCCAGAGAAGAAGTGCCAAAGCAATCAACTTTGGCATAATCTATGGACAAAGTCCGTTCGGGTTAGCCAAATCGCTGCAAATCAGCAAAGGTGAGGCCGCAGAATTTATCACGGCATACTTCAATCGCTTGCCGGGTGTCAAACAGCTTATCGAAGACACGATCATGACTTGTCGTCGCCAGGGATTTGTAAGCACGCTACTAAATCGAAAGCGGTACATCCAGGGCGTGCGAGACTTCTCACAGCTTTCGGAATCTCGCAAGCAAGTCCTCATTGAACCTGAACGCATCGCCGTTAATACCGTGATTCAAGGTTCTGCTGCCGATCTCATCAAGCTAGCCATGCTGGCGGTCCAAAAGGCAATCCGGGCAAGTAAATTACAAGCCTCCATGCTATTGCAAATTCACGACGAACTAATCTTTGAGGTTGCTCCTCAAGATTGTCCCGAGCTGATCGAACTCGTCCGCAGCGCGATGACGAATGTCATGTCACTGCAAGTACCATTAAAGGTCGACGTTAAGACGGGTCCCACGTGGGCAGATTGTGAACCAGTGCTCTAGCACATGGATGAGCTAGCGTAAACTTCACGTCAAAGTAACGAATTTTGCGCCCGTTTGATCAACGATTACTCTTAAAACACACCTATACGTCGGTGCGACTCGCACTTGTCTACTCTATTGTTTGACAAAAATCGCGCGGTATACGGCCTGATGATTAATTCTGGCGCGACGCTCAAAATGTGTAGTGTAGTCCATCGGATGAGACGCTTGCTTTTGTGGTACGTAGTACGGTCCTAGCAATTGGGTCTGCTTCATCGTCTCGACACCTATGTGCTCATAGTAATCCAGCACATCCGTCCAAAAGTGAAATTCACCACCCGATCGCAGTGTGCGCTCGATGTCGCTCAACGTCTGTTCATTGAGAACTCGCCTTTTCTTGTGTTTGTTTCTCCACCATGGATCGGGAAAATAGCAATGCACACGTAATAACGTTCGATCGGGGACGGTCTCTTGAAGGAATTTCTTAGCGTCTCCTCTTAACATGCAGACGTTCATACAATTGTGGCGATGAAGTCGGTCTGCGGCCCGATTGGCGAACTTGGCCGCTAGTTCGATTCCTATGAAGAATACGTCGGGCCGTTGCAGGCTGGAAGTTTGTAAAAATAACCCTTTGCCGGATCCAATTTCCAACTCGACATCCGAACGATCTTGACTGATCTCCATCCACGACAGTGGATTCTCAAACAGGTCAATTGCCCGCTTGCGGGGATTGGCTAAATGGTTGGCAGAAAAGGGTGATTGATTCATTACCAAGACGCACTTTGGGTAGAAACTCAAATCATGAAGGTGTTAGTCGAGCCGACATTCCAGCTACAGAAATTTTCGATTAGTCTCGGACCGGCTGCTGAACAGATTGAAACGTGCTCCTCAGGTCAACATTTAAAGTCCAAGCTGTGTCCGTCAGCAGCCAAATTGTAACTTCTCTTCGCTAAACGTCGATCAGAGATCTCGTGGCGCCAAGGCTAGGCGTTGCATCAAAAAAAGCTTCCCATTTGATCATGCGCGATGACGAAATCGGATTTTTCACTGGAGAGTATTGGATGTGAGCGTGACGCGTGAGCGGCCGGGCATCAGGCAGTGCCAAAGGCCTTACGGCTTTCGGGTCACAGTCATAATTGTGCACCGCCATTTAGCCGCTCTCCCGTTCCGAACTTCGAGGCTGCTAATCATAAGCTGACAGTCGCGATTGAAGTAAACTGCTACTATTTTCACCAGACAAAATGCGCCATACTGTTGACCGCTAGAATAGAGAGCCCCCTCCTACGAATAGTTCCCACTACCTTCTGAAACACCCCTCCTTATTATTGCCAACTGCGATGCATGAAACCAAAGTTCCGGACCAAGTCGACTCGGGCCAGATCACCCGCGCTCAATGGCTTGCTCTCACGGCTGCCATTTTGGGATGGATGTTCGATGGAGCGGAGATGGGAGTCTTTTCGATGGTTGGCCGTGCCGCCATGCGAGACCTGTTCAATTATCCCAATCCAACAGCAGCACAAGAAAATGAAGTAGGAGCAGCGTTTAGTATTATCATCGCGGTCTTTCTTATTGGCGCGGCCGCGGGGGGCGTCTTGTTCGGTTGGCTGGGAGATCGAATCGGACGAGTTCGGGCCATGAGTCTGAGTGTTTTGGTCTACGCACTGTTCACGGGATTGTGTGGATTCGTGCAATCTCCTCTGCAGTTGGGTGCCCTGCGTTTTGTCGCCTCTCTGGGCATGGGAGGGGAGTGGGCACTTGGGGTCGCCTTGGTCATGGAAGTCTGGCCCAATCGTTCGCGAGCTTTGATGGCTGGTCTAATTGGTGCTGCCTCCAACGTAGGATTCATGTTGGTAGGCATTGTGAGTATGGGCTTGAATTCAACCTTGGCCTTTTTCGAGGCTACGTTGAATAGTGCTGGCCTTAGCCACGAGACCATTGAAGTGCTTACTGCCAATAGTGGCTGGCGACTCATGATGATGCTTGGTGCCCTTCCAGCAATGTTAACCTTTTTCTTTCGGATCTTTGTGCCCGAGTCTCACCGCTGGGAGCATGGGCAACAGCAAGGACACACCCAGGGCTGGAAGACTTTGGATTTGCTTGGGGTAGTAGTGGGATGCTTGGGGCCAGCCCTGATTCTATATGTCTGGTTACCCAATGGTACGATTGCCTGGCGACTAATCGGCACACCCATCGGCTTGGCCGTTGCGATTGTTGGCTTTTCGTATCCCGTGGTTCGTTACCTTACAAGACAGTTCGAGTCAGCCTCCACTATTTCCGTAAATAAAGGTACCATACTTCGGCGCATGGGCTTAGGTGCGTGCCTAAGTGGAATCGCACTCCTAGGTACCTGGGGTACAACCCAATGGTCGATGTCCTGGGCAGCGAAACTCGTGCAAAATGCAAATCTTTCTGACCCAAACTGGTTGGAACGCTTTCCCGCCCAATGGACGCAGATTTTTGTCGCTGTAGGCGCCATCATCGGTACATTGATTGCAGCCTGGCTCGGCGAAGTGCTAGGCCGACGCATCACATATGCACTGATGTGCATTCTCTCCATGGCGAGCGTGCTGTGGTTATATCAACTCCACAATCACTTTGGTTTACCACTCCTGACAGCAGCCTTTGTAGCCGGAGCTTGCACTTCGTCATTTTATGGTTGGCTACCCTTGTACCTACCGGAACTTTTCCCTACACGTGTTCGAGCCACTTGCCAAGGATTTGGGTTTAACTTTGGCCGCATTTTGGCCGCCATCGGTACTCTACAGCTAGGGGCAGTTCTAGCCAAGTTTGATGGCTTTCGAACCTTTGCCGGGGAAGTAGGCAGCTACCCGGTGGCATGCTCTTTCTTGACGGTAATTTACCTCGTGGGTCTGGCACTTATTTGCGTGGCTCCAGAGACTAAAGGAACGGAACTTCCCGAGTAAGTTCGGTAAGTGATCATTCTTTTTCAACGCCTCATCAGGACTCAACACGCATGATTTGCGTCTTGGAATTCTATGCTGGCCTGGGGGGACTACAGGCTGCCTGCTCGACTGCGGCAACAGTCGTTCAAGCGGTCGACATCAACTCCCATGCGCGCAACGTCTATGCGGCCAATTTCGCAACGCCCTACACGATCAAAGAAATCGAAACGCTCACAGCATCATGGATTACAGGAACTGGAGCGAATACATGGTGGCTGTCACCACCTTGTCAACCGTTCACGAGACGGGGTGCACAGGCAGATCTAAATGATTCCCGGACCAGATCCCTTTTGCATCTAGTGCATCGAATACCCGAATGTTTACCTCAGCACATTTTTCTTGAGAATGTACTTGGTTTTCAATCGTCCGCTACTTGCGAAGTGCTTCTGAAGACTCTTAATGATCATCATTACAGGTACCAATGGTTCCAGGTCTGCCCATCGGAATTAGGGTGGCCTAACCGTCGTCCCCGAATTTATCTAGTCGCAACGCAAGATTGCCCAAGTGGACTGCCTGGATCTCTAACTCCCAGAGAAAACATCTATTCGAAATGTGTTGCCGATCTGCTGGAAGACGAAGCTAATGAACGCCAAGAGTTATTCCTAGCCGACTACGAGTTGAACTTTCTGTCTGGTATGGACCGCATAGAAGATCCAAAGGACCGAAACTCCTGTACGGCCTGTTTTGGAAGTAGTTACGGTAAAAGCTATTTGCATGCTGGTTCTGTTCTGCGCGTCGGAAATCGCTATCGCCGGTTTTCACCCAGAGAGGTAGCTCGCCTTATGGGTTTTCCCGATTCCTACCAATTATTACCATCTCTGTCGAACCGCCAGTTGTGGAAACTATTGGGTAACAGCCTATCTTTGCCTGCTGTTCAATGGGTGCTTCGACACAGCTTCAGCTAGGGTAATGCCGGTTTCAGCTCGCGGTAGAAATTTTTGATAATGTGTATTTATCAACCACGTGCGCGAGGTCGCACGCGGCCATTGTTGGAGGCAGGCAGAGTGAGCATTTTTGGAATCGGAGCCGGTTCTGCTTCCGTCGATGGTGTATCAACAAAGGCATCGTCCACACGCCTGCTAACATGCAAATGCATTTGTGGAAATGGGATTTCGAGACCTGCTAAATCCAATTGCCTCTTGATCTCTACGGTAAGTAGCTCCTTCACTGCATGAAAGTTTTCTGCAGCCGTCCAAAACCGCACGGTCCAGTCGACCGAACTGGAATTTAGGGCGGTCAACAAGACTTGTGCCCCTCGCCCATCACCTGAAATAAGTTTGTCCTCATGCAAACTAATGCAATTCTGTAGAACGGTGCGACTACGATCCAGATCCGCCGCGTAAGAGATCCCAACCGTCACATCCACTCTTCGATGTTTGTGGTAGGTTAAATTCTCAATCGTTGTGCCGGCTATTGCGCTATTGGGAATAATCAGGCGCCGGTTATCTGGAGTATCCAAGGTTGTAGTAAAAAGATCGATTTCATTGACTTTGCCCGTGACGGTGGCCACATTTACCACATCACCAACTCGAAATGGACGAAAAACCATCAGCAAGATACCAGCCGCAAAATTGCTTAGCGTGCCCTGAAACGCCAGACCAATAGCAAAACCCGCGG